>JBGPWJ010000177.1:0-5614 GCA_041492115.1 Gammaproteobacteria bacterium | reverse complement strand
ATCAGCGCCGTCACGCCCAGCACGATGCCCATGACCGAGGTCAGGGCGATGAAGGATATGAAGTGATTGCGGCGCTTGGCGCGCGTATAGCGCAGGCCGACGAACAATTCGATGGGATGGAACATGGCCGGGCATTATACGGTCTCACCCTTAAAGCAGCCACAGTAGATATTACCGGTGCGGTGCTGTTCGTCCCGTCGCTGATTGCCATTCTCCTGGTGCAGGGGAGCGGCGCGATGACCAGCCGCAGCAATTCCGGAAGGACCACACAGTTATATAATTCCCTGCAAAAACAGGGGTGGATAATAAAACGTTTTCCGTTACTATCGTCAGCACGTGTTACCATGACATACCGCTGTACAGGTAACGTTTCTTCAATTACATCCGCACTACGAGAGCCCGACTATGCAACTACCCGACCGCGATGGCGATGGTTACCTCATCGACCCGAATGCCTGGACCCCCGAGATCGCCCGCGCCATGGCTGAAGCCGACGGCGTCGCACTGGACGATTCCAAGTGGGAGCAGATCCTCAAAGCGCGCGAGTACTACGAGGACAACAACGTGGTACCGCCAATCCGCAAGTTCGCGTCTTACATCGGTGCCGATCAGAAAGAGATTTTCAAGCAATGGATGACCGGCCCGATGAAGCCGATCACCAAGTACGGCGGTCTGCCGAAGCCGACCGGCTGCGTCTAATCTGACCTCGCAGCAGGGGCGGCTCGCGTTGCCCAACTGTTCAGCTCAGTCACTGCTATCGCAGCACTCTGCCCCAGAGCGGCGGGCACTTCCAACATCACGCGCCTTGCCGCTGCATCTCAGTCGGGCGCTGTGTCATGTTTGTCGCGCTGCCTCTCCAGCAAAGCCGCTTGGTAGTCGTGAATCGGCACCCGTTGATTCAATTGTTCAAGCGCCCTGTCATAGTCCTGCAACAGCACCACATAGTCCGCGTTTGAAACCATGCCTGCAAAATGTTCCTGATCCCACGTGTTGAAACCTGTGACGACATAGATATACAGACGCGGGCAATCGACAAGCACCACGGTATGGCGTTGCACGATGCCGCTGAGGACAAAGGTATCCTCGGATTTTGCGAGAGATGGATAGATGGGTATGACATCGCGGCGGGCCAGCATCGAGCCCTCCCAGGGACGCACTCGGGGATGGGAGAGACTTTTTTTCCGCGGCCACCACATCACCCAGGAAGACAGGAAACATGCCACCGCCCCTGACAGCAGCAGGGCGCTGAGGCTGACATGTATCCTCATCGGGTCAGAGAGATCGTCGTCATCCCACTGACAGACGTATTCGCCGTGGCACAGGCTGATGGCGATGTTGCGCAAGATGCCGAGAGTAAATTGTTGATAGGCGATACCGACATAGCGGATGCTCGGATTATTGAGTTGTTCAACATAGCGGCCCAACTCCGTTTGCGGCTGGTCGCAGACTATCACCAGTTCGCGGTTTTCATAGGTCTGCGCCAGAAAGCATTCAATGGCAAAGCGCGCCGGCATGAGCTTGCCCCATGACACCATCACGCAGGACACCAGAGGATTGGTGCTTTGCCAGGATCTAAGACCGCGGATCTTGGCGGTCTTGTCCGGGCCGGGTGGACTGCTGATTATCACGCCGACCTCATCGAGCACCAGGCCCTTGTGCAGCGCCGGCCTACGGAACCAGGAACCGGACCAGTGATGCACTGCATAGGCTTCTCTGGTCTTCTCCAGAAAATATTTCTGATTAAAGACTCTGCCGGACCAGCAGTCTTCCTTGTCGAACGGGTACAGATAAACAGCGTCGAGAACTCTTATCGATGCTGAAGACTGATAACTATCGACGGCCTTGGTCAGCAGATACGGCCCGGTTGCGTCACGCGGATTGGCTTCGCTGCCGGCGACTTTCAGCATCGCGCGCAGATGTTGCCAGAAAGGATGTCCCGGCGGCGAGGCCATCCAGGCATTGCAGACGATACGCGCCACGCCGCCGGCCTGCTGTTGAGAGTGTGACGGCGGCTCGACACCCAGCACCACTGCATCAGGTGCCAACAGCGGATCGATGGGTCGCAGGCATTCAACATCAAGATCCGCATACACGCCGCCAAAGTACTCCAGAACTAGATAGCGGATGATGTCGGCGCGGCATATGGCTTGCGGATATGACTGATACAGCGCCATGAGATCGGGGTGGTGCGCGGCGATGAAAGACTCGCTCTGCTGATCGGTCCAGACCTTGACTTCCCAATCAGGATGATGACGTCGCCAGCTTTCATGGTAATGACGGAACTCAGCGGGTATTGCCTCATCCTTCCAGACAAAATGCAGAATCTTCGGGATCATCATCACTTGCCTGTGCGTGGCATTGCCTGAATACGTGAATCGATCTGGAAACCGCGGCGAGCGCCACGGTCAGCCCATGCGTGTGTTTAAGTCGAAGCGCTGCGCATGAGGACGCGCATTCAGATTTCGCGCCGTCCCGCGAAGGCATGTGCCAGCGTGCCGCTGTCGATGAACTCCAGTTCACTGCCCAGCGGCACACCGTGCGCGATGCGCGTGGCGTGGATGCCGCGGGCGCGGGCCATTTCGCTGATGTAGTGTGCAGTCGCTTCACCTTCCGTGGTGGCGTTGGTGGCGAGGATGATCTCCTTGATCTCACCGGTATCGAAGCGCGCGGCCAGGCGTTCGAGTCCGAGTTCCGCGGGACCGATGCCGTCCAGCGGCGAGAGATGCCCCATCAGCACGTAATACAGACCTTGAAAGCCAGTGGCCTGTTGCAGTGCCTGCACGTCGGCCGGCGTCTCGACGATGCACAACTGGCTGCGGTCGCGGTTCGGCGCGGCGCACAACTCGCACAGTTCACTCTCGGTGAGTGTGCGGCAAGACTCGCAATGATGGATCTGCTCCATGGCATCGAGCAGAACCTGCGCCAGGCGGCGGCCACCCTCGCGATTACGCTCCAGCAGATGATAGGCCATGCGCTGGGCCGATTTCGGCCCCACGCCCGGCAGGCAGCGCAGCGCCTCGATGAGGCGCGCGATCAATAAAGGCTGCGCCATATCAGAACGGCAGCTTGAAGCCGGGTGGCAGGTTCAGGCCGGCGGTCATGCCCGACATGCTTTCCTGCGAGGTCTGTTCGATCTTGTGCACCGCGTCGTTGATGGCCGCCGCAACCAGATCCTCCAGCATATCCTTGTCGTCACCCAGCAGACTGTTGTCGATGCTGACGCGCTTGACCTCGTGTCGGCCATTCATGATCACACTCACCAGGCCGCCGCCGGATTGCCCGGTGATTTCCTTCTGTGCCAGTTCCTCCTGGGCGCGTTTCATGTCTTCCTGAAGCTTTTGCGCCTGCTTCATCAGATTGCCGATTCCGCCTTTCATCATGCACCACCTCTCATCTACGTCTTTGTCTGAACCACACTCGCCATCAGTCAATCGGTCGCACCGACTCCGGCTGGATACGCGCATTGAAAGCATCCTGCAAGGCGCGCACGCTGGGGTCCTGCTCGATGGCCTGTTGCGCCGCCTGCTGGCGTTCGGCGGCTTCGCGCGCGGCGCGCTGCGCCGGCGTCTCATTGTCGGGCGCGCCGACCTGGAGTACCAGGCGCAGCGGTGTGCCGAAGTGTTCCTGAAGCGCCTGTTGCAGGCGTTCTTCCTGTTGCTTGCTGTGCAGTTGCGAATGCGCGGCGTCGAGTGTGAGATGAATCGCGTTGACGTCGCGTTTCTGCAGTGCGCAATTGGCGGCGAGTTGTTGCGCGATGCCGCGCAGGTTCAGCGCGGCGACGATGCCGGCCCAATCGTTCTGTGCCGGTACAGGCGCGGCTTTTGGTTGTGTGGCGGGGGGCACGGCAGCAACGGTCTGCGGCGCTGCTGATGCCATGTCGGATGGGCGCGCTGCACCGGTACTGCGCGGCGCCGTCGGCTTGGTTGCGGCTGCACCGGGTTTGCTCGTCGCTGATGCTATTGTGACCGCACCTACCGACGCCGGCCGGAACGCCAGCATGCGCAACATGACCATCTCGAAGCCGCCGCGCGGATCGGGCGCCAGCGGCAAATCGCGACGGCCGATCAGGCCGATCTGATAAAAGAGTTGCAGATCTTCCGTCGCGATGCGCTGTGCATGCTGCAGGATCTGCTCGCGATCGCCGTAGCTGTCGTCAAAGGCATCCGGCACGGCCTGGGCGACGGCCACGCGTTGCAAGGTGGCCAGCAGTTCACCGAGCACACCGGCAAAGTCCGGCGTGAACTCCGCGAGCTGCTCGATGCGCGCCAACACCGCCGCGGCGTCATTGTCGGCAAGCGCCGTGATGAGATCGTGGATGTGCGTCTGTTCGATGGTACCGAGCATGCTGCGCACATCGTCGGCCAGCACCTTGCCGCTGCCGAAGGCGATCGCCTGGTCGAGCAGACTGAGCGCGTCGCGCACGCTGCCGTCGGCGCCGCGCGCCAGCAAGGTCAGGGCGGCGGGTTCCTGCGCTATGCCTTCCTCCGTCAGGATGTGGCCCAGGTGCTGTGCGATCAGCACCAGCGGCAGGCGCTTGAGATTGAATTGCAGACAGCGCGACAGAATGGTGACCGGCAGCTTCTGCGGATCGGTGGTGGCGAGCAGGAACTTGACGTGCGGCGGCGGCTCTTCCAGGGTCTTGAGCAGCGCATTGAAGCTGTGATTGGAGAACATGTGCACCTCGTCGATGAGGTACACCTTGTAGCGGCCGCGGCTGGGCGTGTACTGGACATTGTCGAGCAGTTCGCGGGTTTCATCGACCTTGGTTCGCGACGCGGCATCGACCTCGATCAGATCGATGAAGCGGCCTTCATCGATCTCGGTGCAGGCGCTGCACTGGCCGCAGGGCGTGGAGCTGACGCCTTTCTCGCAGTTGAGGGATTTCGCCAGGATGCGCGCAATGGTGGTTTTGCCGACGCCGCGCGTGCCGGTGAACAGAAAGGCGTGATGCAGGCGATCGTTGTCGAGCGCATTGATCAGCGCCCGCAGCACATGCTCTTGGCCGACCATCTCGGAAAAATTGCGCGGGCGCCACTTGCGCGCCAGGACCTGGTAGCTCATGCGGAGTTCGCTGTAGGCTGTGAACCGTAATCGGGCGGCGTCTGCGCCGGCCCTCGTGACTGCGGGGCATTATAACGTCTGGGCCGCCGGGCTTGGCATTTTTCTGGTGTGGTCGTGCGCGGCGGTGTGGTGCGGAAAAGGGTGGCGGTCCGCGCCAGCCCGACCCCGGCGCCCGAATCCGCTGCTGCCGCTGCTCCCTTCCGGGTCTGACGGGGTTCACAACGTATCGTCGCGGGGAGACCGGCGCGTGCCGCCATAATGTGGTAAGACGTGCGCTATGCAGCCGCGCTGCACGTCAAGCGGGGTACAGTCCTGCGATGGCGCCGAACCCGATTGATCGCGAGAGTTCGAATCCGCTATGGCAATGCCATTTTTTTCGCGGCACTTCGAACCAGGACCCAGCGCGTAGAAAATGGCGGAGAGGGAGGGATTCGAACCCTCGATACGTTGCCGTATACACACTTTCCAGGCGTGCTCCTTCAACCGCTCGGACACCTCTCCAATACGCCGCACCGCGGCACCCATCATGGGTAGGGCGCGAAGGGTAAACTAT
>JBGPWJ010000099.1:0-9078 GCA_041492115.1 Gammaproteobacteria bacterium | reverse complement strand
CGTGTCACCGCCCATTGCGAGCGTCGACAACACGCCGGCATACTGCATTCATCGCATCCAGCCGGTATCAGGACATGAGTCTCTCAACGCTCTACAGCACGCTTGCCGATCTGACCTTGATCGTGCACGTGGCGCTGGTCATGTTCGTGGTGTTCGGTCAGCTCGCGATTCTGATCGGCTGGGCGCGTGGCTGGGCTTGGACCTGTGGCTCGATGTTCAGGCTGACGCATCTGGCCAGCATTGTCGTCGTCATGCTCGAGACCTGGGTCGGTGTGACCTGTCCGCTGACGGCTCTGGAAAATCATTGGCGGCAACTGGCGGGGCAAGCCGGTTATCAGACCAGCTTCATCGGCGCCTGGCTCGACCGTTTGTTGTTCTACAACGCACCCGATTGGCTGTTCACGACGCTTTATACTCTGTTCGCCCTGGCGGTCCTGGCAACCTTTATCCTCTACCCGCCACGGTTCCGGCATGGATAGTGCCTGTATTACTCCGGGCGACAGAATCCGGTCGCCTATCGCCGCATGGAGTTGTGACCGAATTGACGGTCAGGGCTTGCCAGAACGTTATACTGGCCACACTGACCTCGATGCAGACGGACCGGGGCGCTTGCACCCCTCCGGCAGATAGAGTAAAAAAGGCACGCGACAGGCTTACGCCATGCTTAGACCTCATCTCATATTCAGGACGGTACTGCTGCTGACGCTGTGCGGCGTGGCGGCTTTCGCACGCGCCGATATCTTCGCCTTCACAGATGCTGACGGTGTGCGGCATTTCACCAACATCAAACCCGACGATGCGCGTTACAAACGCATCATCAAGAGCCGCGAGACCGAACCGGGTTTCCACTTCCCGTCCACGGCACACCCCGCCGGCCTCGCATTGGCGAACACCCAACTGCGCACCTCCGCCTATGACGGTCTGGTGCGCCAGGCTGCACGCGCCTACCAGATGGACGAGGCGCTGGTCCGCGCGGTGATCCACACCGAATCGGCCTTCAATCCCAGCGCGGTTTCGGCCAAGGGTGCTTCAGGTCTGATGCAACTTATGCCCGACACCGCCAGCCGCTACGGCGTGCGTGATATCTTCGATCCGGTGGAGAATGTCTATGCGGGCGTGCATTATCTGCACGATCTGAAGCTGATGTTCAACGGTAATACTCAACTCGCCGTAGCCGCGTACAACGCCGGCGAGAATGCCGTGCTGCGCTTTGGCGGCGTGCCGCCCTACCCCGAGACCATCAACTACGTGAGCCGTGTCACCGACCTGCACGGTCGTTACCGGCAGGGCATGTAGGCACGGTCACGCTCTCTCGTCGAGCAGCGTCCCCATCATCTCATCCGCCGTGCGCATCGCACGGACCGAAGCCTGCACTTGTATCTTGGATTCCTGCAATTGAACGACGGCCTTGGCGAGGTCGGCCGGGTTATCGTTATTGAACTGCCCGGCGCTGGCGATTTTGGCTACGGCGCGTCCTGCCCCTGTCAAACCGCGCTGTATGCCCATCAGGGCAGTATCAAGCGGTACGATCTTCATGGCTGGTCACCTGTCTTGTGAAGAGGGTCCCCGCGCCGCCCCTGACGACGTTTTGCCCCTCAAGCCTTTTAGCGGCCGGCACAGTCCAGGCTTGAGGCGAAAAATTTTCTCCCCGGATCCTGCCATCCCGCTCAGCATAGACAGCGATGGGCAGGCACGCCCCGATCCGCTATTATTGCGCCGCCCTGTTGAAGGATTCCCCTCTTTGCCACAACGACTTGAACTGCTCACCCACTGGCTCCACGAGGTCCTCGACGGCTCCGACTGCAGCCTGGAGCCGGCCTCCGGCGACGCCAGTTTCCGGCGCTATTTCCGGGTTCGCCACAACGGCCAGACATTGATCGCCATGGACGCGCCGCCCGACCGGGAAAATTGCCGCCCCTTCATTCATGTCGCCGAAACCCTGCTCGCGCTGGGACTGCATGTCCCACAGATACTCGCCCAGGATCTGCGCCAGGGCTTCCTGTTGCTCAGCGATCTCGGCACCCGTCTATATCTACCGGAACTCAATGAGGCCAGCGTCGAACGCCTGTACGGCGATGCACTGGGGGCGCTGGCCACACTGCAGGCCTGCGGTCCGCGCGCTGACGAACTGCCGCCCTATGATCACGCACTGCTGTGGCGCGAGATGCAGCTGTTCCCCGACTGGTATCTGGAAAAACACCTCGGCATCACGCTCAGCGCCGCACAACGCGCTGTGCTGGAAACAAGCTTCGAACATTTGGCACAGGTGGCATTGGAACAGCCCCGCGTCTGCGTGCACCGCGATTATCATTCGCGCAATCTGCTGATCACACCGCACAACAACCCCGGCATCCTGGATTTTCAGGACGCCGTGATCGGCCCGGTGACTTATGATCTGGTGTCACTGCTGCGCGACGCCTACATCGCCTGGCCGCGTGCGCGCGTTGAAGACTGGGTGCGCGGCTACCATGAACTGGCACTGCACTCGGGTATCCTGCAACATGAAAATGAAGCGGGCTTCCTGCGCTGGTTCGACCTGATGGGCGTGCAGCGGCACCTCAAGGTGGTCGGCATCTTCGCGCGCCTCAATCACCGCGACGGCAAGCCGGGCTATCTGAACGACATCCCGCTTGTTTTTGCGTACATCATGGATGTCACGGCGCGCTATCCGGAACTTGCGCCGCTGCATAACTTGCTGCGCGAACTGGAAACCCCAGGGCGGGTTAGCGAAGCGTAACCCGCCAAAGAGACTCATGAACGTCATCGCGATGAGCACATGAAAGCGCTGATCCTCTCCGCCGGACGCGGCGAGCGCATGCGCCCGCTCACCGACGACACACCCAAACCGCTGCTGCGCGCCGGTGATCGTGCGCTGATCGAATATCAGCTGGACGCGCTGGCGCTGGCCGGCATTCGCGACATCGTCATCAATCTTTCCTACCTCGGCACACAGATCCGCGCCGCGCTCGGCGACGGCACGCACTACGGCGTGCGCATTGCCTATTCCGAGGAAGGCCCGCGGGCACTGGAAACCGGCGGCGGCATATTCAAGGCCCTGCCCTTGCTCGGCAGCGCAGCCTTTCTGGTGGTCAACAGCGACATCTGGACCGACTATCCCTACCGCGAGTTGCCGGCGCAACCCGCCGGACTGGCGCACCTGGTCATGGTGAGCAATCCCACCCATCACCCGCACGGCGATTTCGTGCTTGAACACGGCAAGCTCTACGACAAACCGGAAGACACACGCCTGACCTTCAGCGGCATCGGCATCTACCAGCCGGCCTTGTTCGCCGACTGCAAACCCGGCGCGTTTCCACTCGCACCGCTGCTGCGACGCGCCATGGTCAACGATCAGATCAGCGGCGAACACTATCGCGGCGAATGGCTGGACATCGGCACGCCGGCGCGGCTGGCGGAACTGGATCGGATGCTGCTGGAACGGATGTGAGCAAACACCTGCTCGTTTGCATCACACCGCACGGCTACGGCCACACCGCGCAGATCGCACCGGTTGTGAATGCGCTGCGGCAGAGACTGCCAGACCTGCGCCTGACACTGAGCACGACCGTGCCGCCGGCGCTGCTCGCGGCGCGCTTCGATAGGCCCTTCACACACATCGAGCGCGCTGATGATTTCGGCATGATCATGGCCAATGCCGTGGACGTGCTCGCCGAACCAAGTGCCGCCGCTTACGCCGCGTTCCATGCCGATTGGGATCGCAAGGTCGATGATGCGGCCGCCACACTGCGCGCGCTGGCGCCGGATCTGGTGCTGGCCAACGTTCCCTATCTGCCACTCGCCGCCGCGGCATGCGCCGGCATCCCCAGCGTCGCTTTGTGTTCACTGAACTGGGCGGACATCTATCAGCATTACTGCGGCGCAAGACCCGAAGCCGGCGTCATCCTCGAACAGATGCAGGCGGCGTACAACAGCGCCGCCGTATTCCTGCGGCCGCAGCCCTGCATGCCCATGCCCACGCTGAACAACAGCGTTGCGATCGGCCCAATCGCGAGCGTCGGCCACAACCGGCGCGAACAGATTAATCGTCAGTTGCAGTTGGCGGACGACGCAAAGCTGGTATTGGTCGCGCCGGGCGGCATCCCAACACGTTGGCCCATGGAACACTGGCCGCGCCTGCCCGGCGTGCGCTGGATTGTGCAATCCGACTGGCATGCGACACACCCCGACGCCATCAAGCTGGAGGCGCTAGCCCTGCCGTTCACCGACGTGCTGCGCAGTTGCGACGCACTGCTCGGCAAGCCCGGTTACGGCAGCATCGCCGAATGCGGCTGTAACGGCACACCGATGCTGTATCTACCACGGCATGACTGGCCGGAAGAACCCTATCTGCTGGAATGGCTGCATGCGCATGGGCGCGGCGTGGCGATCGATCGTCATGCCGTGGAATCGGGATTACTGGGTGAGGGGCTGAATGAATTACTGCGTCAAACGGCCAAGCCGGCCGCGGCGCCCACCGGAATTCAGGACGCGGTGACTCATCTGCTTGGATTATTGTAGGGCGCGAATACGCGCCTACTCATTATTCAACCACGCCCGCCGCCTGCTGATCGGCGTGATACGACGAACGCACCATCGGTCCGCTGGCGACATGCGCGAAGCCGAGTTCTGCACCGAGCGCACCAAGCTGATCGAATTCTTCCGGCGTGACGAAGCGCGACACCGGCAGGTGATGCAGGCTGGGTTGCAGGTATTGTCCGAGCGTCAGCATCTCGCAGCCATGCGTGCGCAGGTCGCGCATCACTTCGGCGACTTCCTCCAGCGTTTCACCCAGACCGAGCATCACGCCGGACTTGGTGGGCACGTCGGGGAACAGCGCCTTGAAACGCTGCAACAGGCGTAAGGAACCGGCGTAATCGGCACCGGGACGCGCCTGCTTGTACAAGCGTGGGACGGTTTCCAGATTGTGATTGAAGACATCGGGCGGCGCAGTGGCGAGCAGTTCCAGCGCCTTGTCCTCGTGGCCGCGGAAGTCGGGCACCAGTACTTCGATGCGGATCGCCGGTGACTGCGCGCGTACCGCGCTGATGCAGTCGGCGAAATGCGCCGCGCCGCCGTCGCGCAGGTCGTCGCGATCCACCGAGGTGATGACCACGTACTTGAGTCGCATCGCGGCGATGGTGCGCGCCAAGTTCTCCGGTTCATCGGCATCCAGCGCCAGCGGCTTGCCGTGGCCGACATCGCAGAACGGACAGCGTCGCGTGCAGATGTCGCCCATGATCATAAAGGTGGCCGTGCCGTGACCGAAGCACTCGCCGATGTTCGGACAAGAGGCTTCTTCGCAAACAGTGTGCAGATGATTGTCGCGCAGAATCTGTTTCAGACGCTGCACCGCCGGGTGCGCGGGCGACTTGGCGCGGATCCAATGCGGCTTGCGCGCAATCTGCGTGCTCGGCTCGACCTTGATGGGAATGCGCGCGACCTTGTCGGCACCGCGCAGCAGTACACCGGCTTCGGGTTTGTGCTTGGACGTCGACATGAAAACCTTGCAGTGTAGAGGGAAGGCGGTAATTGACTGGTGCCACTATAACATGGGGAGCCTGCCACCGCAGCCGGCCCGGGAGGGTGTGCGTGCCCGCCCTACACTTTCTTTGGCAGCGCATCCTTGAACTCATCCATCGACTTCCATCCCGGCACGGGCGGTTCATGGCTGGCGCGCGGCACATACTCCGAATATTCGATCAGTTTCATTTTGTGGATGTAGCGCGGGCAGTTGGGAAAGATACCTTGCGGCGTCACGCGCACGATCAGTTGCGCACCCGGATACTCCGCGAGCAGCGGGTCATCGAAACTCAAGGCCGCACGACCGTTGACGCGCATGCGGTTGCCCTGCTCGAAGTCGATGAACAGCAGTCCGACCTGCGGGTTCACCACGATATTGCCCAGGCTGCGGAACATGCCATTGCCGTCGTAATCGGGAAACACCAGCGTCTGTTCATCAACGACACGCACAAAACCCGGCATGCCGCCCTTGTAGGAACAATCCGGTTGCCCGTCCGCAGCGGCCGTGGCGAGAAAAAACATCGGGCAGTGCGCGATGAACAGCCGGTCCGATTCAGAGAAGCGCTCGTGCAAGGTGTACTCGGCCAGCCGATCCGCGATGCGCCGGCTGTCGAAGCGGTCCTGCAGTGCGCGCGCGCCGGCGTGATAGGGACCTTGATCGGCTTGTGTCATAGCTTCCTCCGTGCAGCGTGAACGGCAATCACCTTCATGAAATCATCCAAGCCAAAAGGAAAGTCCCCTCTCCCTGCGGGAGAGGGACAGGGTGAGGGGAATATATACAGTGCCACACTTCCCCCTCACCCCAACCCACTACCCGGTGGGGAGAGGGAGTATTACAGAGACTGCCAGACCATTCCTGCAAGAAGCTCTGCTAAGCAACTCAGGTGGCCAAAGACAAACCCAGATTCACCGCCAGTGCCTGCAGCAAGCGCTCAGCAATCACCACGCGATCGATTCCCGATGTGAGCGCTGCCAGTTGCGTCACCGCCATCCCCGGATATCCGCAGGGATTGATGCGCGCAAACGGTTCCAGATTCATATCAACGTTGAGTGCGATGCCGTGATAACTCGCGCCGCGCGTGATGCGCAGACCTAACGCGGCAATCTTGGCGCCATGCACATACACGCCGGGCGCACCGGCCTGCCGTTCAGCAGTGACACCGTATCCGGCAAGCAGTTCGATGATGCTCTGCTCGAGTTTCTGCACGAAATTTTTCACGCCCAAGCCCAGACGGCGCAGGTCAATCAGACAATACACCACCACTTGTCCCGGGCCGTGATACGTCACCTGACCGCCGCGGTCGCAGCGGATCACGGGGATATTACCGGGGTCGTGCAGGTGTTCGGGTTTGGCGTTGAGACCGAAGGTGTAGACCGGCGGATGTTCCACCAGCCACAGTTGGTCCGGCGTATCGGCAGCGCGCGCCTGAGTGAAAGCCTGCATGTCGCGCCAAACGGGCTCGTACTCGCACAGGCCGAGGCGGCGGATGATCAGTTGTGCGTCGGGCATGGACAGGGCCTGCTGGGATTCGCTACGCCCACCCCAAGCTCCCATTAAAGCGCGACCAGAACCTGTTCGCAGTTGGTGAGTTCCTGGTAAATGGCATCGAGCTGGTCGCGGCTCTGCGCTTCGATGGTAACGGTGACCGACAGGTATTTGCCGCCGACGCTGGGACGATTATGCACAGCGTCCTCTCTGCACTCAGGAGCATGATGACGGACGATCTCCAGTACACGGGTCTCCAAGCCGGCATCGGCGTAACCCATGGCCTTGATGGGGAAGCTGCAAGGGAACTGCATCTCGACAGCACGGTTCGTGTTCATCGGCATCTCGCGATCGGATTCGGACATGGCATGTGAAGCATAGTACATTCCCCGGGCAGCACAAGCTGCGACCCGGGTATTGCTGCGCTCAACCCAGGCTACACAAGCTACGCAAGCGCCGCCAGCGCCTTGGTGTAATTCGGCTCGTCGGCGATCTCGGGGACCAGTTCAGTGTAGAGCACCTTGTTATTGGCATCGAGCACGACCACGGCGCGCGCGGTGATACCGGCCAGCGGGCCGTCCTGGATCAGCACGCCGTAGTCCTTGGCGAAGTTTTTGGAACGCATCATTGACAGCGGGATCACGGTTTCCAGTTTCTCGCCGGTGCAGAAACGGCCCTGGGCGAACGGCAGGTCGGCGGAGATGATCAGCATCACCGTATCGCTGTGCCCCTTGGCGTGTTCGTTGAATTTTTTCGTGGACTTGGCGCAGGTCGGTGTGTCCAGACTCGGCACGATGTTGAGCAGTTTTTTCTTACCTTTGAAATCAGCCAGTGTTTTATCGGCGAGAGTACCGTCCGTGAGCTTGAAATCCGGCGCCGCACTACCGACTTTCGGCAGTTCGCCATTGGTGGTGCACTTGTTGCCTTTCAGTGTGATGGTGGCCATGCGTCGTCTCCTTTGATTTGAGTTACATCTTCGGTTTTACCGGACAACCGGCACTGGTTTGGGTCTTGATGACGCGGCCCAGATGATCGGCATACTGATCGAGTTCCGCCATACTCTTGGTCTCGGTGGCACAGACCAGCAGCGCATTGCCGAGTTCCGGATAATCGTCGGCCAACAGATAGCCCGGCAGCAGGTTGTGCGCATACAGCGGCCGCAGCAGTCCGGGCAAGGGCAGTTCGAAGCGCAGCACGGCCTCGTGGAATACCGGCCGGCTGAACACTGAGCTGACACCCGGCAACGCGGTGAGCTTGTCGACCAGCGCGCGGGTGTTGGCATGACAGGCATTGGCCACGCGCACCAGACCTTCGGCGCCGAGCAGCGCCATGTGTATGGTCGCGGCTGTCACCAGCAGACCCTGGTTGGTGCAGATATTGGAGGTCGCCTTGGAGCGGCGGATGTGCTGCTCGCGCGCCTGCAAGGTCAGCGTGTAACCGGGCTTGCCGTCGAGGTCGACGGTGCGGCCGACGATGCGGCCCGGCATCTGCCGCACATGTTCTTTCTTGCAGCACATGAAACCGAAGTACGGACCGCCCGAAGACAAAGGCACGCCGAGCGGCTGGCCTTCGCCGCAGACGATGTCGGCACCGTTCGCGCCCCAATTCCCCGGCGCTTCGAGCACGGCCAGCGCGACGGGATTGACCACCGCGATAGCGAGCGCCTTGTTGGCGTGCGCCCAATCGGTCAGTGCATCGACCTCCTCCAGCACACCAAAGAAGTTCGGCTGTGGAATCACCAGTGCTGTGATGTCCTGACCCGCGTACTGCGCCAGCGAGTCCGGATCGATATTGCCGTCTTGCATCGAGAACGGCAGTTCGACAAGCTCGACGCCCTGATTGGAGACGATACTGCGCACCACCTTGCGATAAATCGGGTGCACGGTGCGCGGCATGAGGATGCGCTTGGACTGCGACTTGCGGTTGGCGCGCACCGCCATCAGTACCGCCTCGGCCAGCGCCGAGGCACCGTCGTACAGCGAGGCATTGGACACATCCATGGCGGTGAGCCGCGTCATCATGGTCTGGTATTCGTAGAGCAGTTGCAGCGTGCCCTGGCTGGCCTCGGCCTG
>JBGPWJ010000208.1:0-4788 GCA_041492115.1 Gammaproteobacteria bacterium | reverse complement strand
TGTTCGTAGAACAGTAGGCGCCCGCAGCTTCGGCAACACCGCCGCGAGTGGTATGGAACCACCCTTGCTTCGGGCAAGGGGCCGCACACGGGTGAATCCGAGAGGCTTGCTGCCGCGTCCAGAACGGTGTGCGGTACGGTATTCGCGAATGATATCCGGGTGAAATCCCTGCCCCAGTCGGCGGCGGCGTTGGCCAGCGCTGTGGTGGGCGAACACTTCAAACGATCCGCTTCAGCATCGAATGCGAAGTGTGAATTCACACCTGCGGTGCGCGATTCGAAAGAAAGATGCAGAAGACGGATATGGGGGGAGGCCAGTAGTTTGAATCCCGCCATTTCGAGCCTTACCCGGAGATTGTCGTCGTCACCGCCCCACCCTGTAAACTCCTCATCGTAACCCCGGACCGATTCGAATGCCGACCTGGGTCCACAGATGGATCCGTAGAAGGTAGTGAGCAAGAGTTTCGGCGGAATACTCGCCTCGAAGTGCTGTTCAAGCGTCCTGCCGTCCAGAATATCAGCGAAACCGGTGAAGGCCACCCGCCCTATGGCGATCGCGTCTGGAAACCGCCGCATGAGCTCGAGCATGTGTGCGGGTACATCGCCCACAAAGGCCGATTCGGGGGAAGCAATCAGAACGTGCCGGCCGGCGGCTCCTCGTAGCCCAACATTGATCGCCTTGCAAGGTGGTCGCCACGCATGGGGAACATCATTGACGATGACCTTCCAGTGGACCCGTGGATGTTGTTGCAACAGCGCCAGCAGCGCGCCCTCTTCGGTGTTCTCATCCAATACAAGGATGACCTCCCGATCGGGACGCTCAAAATAAGGCAGATTCAGCGGTAGGACCTTCCGAAATTCATCAAGTTTCCGGAAGAATGGCAGGATGATACTGAGGGCCGGCGCATCCACGGTCACGGGAGAGTTCACGTCAGACTGCATGGCTGTCAGGCCTTCAACTGTTTTTAATGCCGGAATTTTAGTCGCGAGAGAACGGATTTTCAAATGCAACGGTAGCCTGGCGTTATCCTTTGAAAACATGCACAAACCGACAACCCATTTCGCAACGTCTGTCCGGTTGCAGGTTGATTCCAAGATGTGAAATGAATTGAAAGTTGCAGCCCAGGTCTGCGCCGCGCCAATCGTGCCATGATGCAATTTCTTTTGCAGAGCAATGTGGGTGAAAATGTTGTGAAGTGCGGGGTGTTATTTAGAATGCTTCGGCTCTATTGATTCTCGCTTGACTCACATGGATTGGTTTGAAAGAGTATTACGGCCTTCCGCTTTCCAGAGATCGATGGCGCGCATCAGACAGCGCAGTTTGTTGTCGACCTCAAACAGTTCATGTTTGGGAGTGGACTCTGCAATCACACCGACGCCGCCTTGGGTGTGGATTCTGGCATCCTTGGTCAGTGCGGCGCGCAGGTTGAGAAAGCAATGGCTCTCGTCTAGACCTGGGCCCATGCGGCCTACCATGCCGCCGTAGTAGCGGGTCGGTGCGGTATCAGGGTCGGCCATTGGGATCAGTTCGGCCGGATAGGAATTTAGCGGCGGGAAGCTGTCATCGAGCAGGTCGAAAGCGTCGAGACCGGGACGCAGTCGACCCGACAGCCGCGAGTGCAGATGGCGGACGCAGCGCAGTGTGCGTATATCCATGCGCTTGTCCTGCGTCACGCTGTCAGGTACGCATAATTTTTCCAGGCGTGCCCGATAGCGTTCCAGCGCCATCCTGTGTTCCTTCACTTCCTTGGGGTCCTGTTGCAGTTCCTGCCGCCAGCGCTGATCTTCCTCGGGATCAGCGGAGATGCCGCGCGTTGCCGCGACCACGTCGAAATGCAGGCGATGCCGGTCGATCTCGAAGATGTTCTCAGGGCTGCATCCCAGCGAGGCGATGCCGCCGGGCAGTGTGGCGTAGTGGCTGGCGGCAGGCTCGGTTTCAAAAGCTGTGTAGATTTCGTAGAGGCGAAGGGGGTCGAGTTCCCGTGAATAGTCCGCTTCGTAGTCGCGAGTGAGGATCATTTTCCCCGGCACATTGTTCAGTATCTCGATGGCCTGTTGCAGGCGCAGCAGGAAATGTGCATCGGATTCCGTTTGCCACGGGGTAGGCGCTGTCATAGCGTCCTGCGGCGATGGGGTCGTGGATTGGCCTTGGCTGCGCTGCAGCCAAGCGTTGATGCGGGAGATCAAGGTGGTTTGTGACGTGGTGATCAGCGGTGCATCGGCTGTTGCGTCGAAAGCGATCTCCGCCTCAGGCTGTATAAAAATCGCCAGTGGCACGGCGGGGTCGCGGGATGCTCGTGCCAGATCATTGCTGACGAGAAAGAAGCAGGAACGATCTGCGTCGAGCTGTTCGCGCAACGCGGCAAAGCGGTTTGTCGCCGGTAGCGGGAGCTTTTTCTGTTGTTCACTCTGACGGATACACAGGCCATCGTGCATGAATTCCACCACGCGCTGTGCGCCGATCCCGACCCAGGCGCGCTGCTGGTGCGGCAGATGTAGCAGATAGCTGTGGCTCATCATCTCCGGTGCTGCGTGGCAAGCCAGTCGGTAGAGCGCGCAGGCGTTATGCAGTATGTCGGTTGGCATGGCGTAGTCAGGCGCGCACTGCATCAGGTGCGACGTGTGAGATGAAATCTTCGAATTTGCCGCCTGAACTTCTTGGGATGTGATCCACGCAGGTCAACTCAATCTTAAAGGGATGTCCAAGCGCTTCCTGGAAGATTCCGATCACGCTCTGCTCTTCGGAGGCCTGCAGTTTGCGTGCTACCGCCAGTTTGATTTCCACCATTTCCACACTGTGTTGAATCACCTGTATCTGTTCAACCGGCGCCACCTGGCTGGCCCGCACTGTGGCGCCGGTCGTTTTCGGCATGTGCCGCGAGCCGTCCGGCAAGGTCAGCAGATTGCGCGTGCGTCCCAGAATACGCTTGAGTACCGGCAGGCCGCGTCCGCACGGACAGGGCGCGCCGACCTCGGCGTAGTCAAGGATCTCATAGCGGATCAGCGGCATGGCAAAGTTGTGCAGATTGGTGACAACCACGCGGCCTACTTCGCCGGCTTGGCAGGGGGTGCCATTCTCTCGGAGTACCTCGACAACAACGTGTTCGGGCTGGGTATGGTAATGCGCGTGATCAGGGCATTGCAGTCCCATGTAACCAATTTCCTGTGCGCTGTACATGTCCACCAGTTTGATGCCCCAGGCCTCGCGGACGTTCTCACGCAGGCCGTCGGGTAACGATTCGCCGAAGGTGCGCACCTCTTTCAGTTTGTCTGGGCGCCGCTCGACCTGGCGAATCAGTTCGCGCAAGTTGGTTGGATAGGTAAGGAGGTAATCCGGGTTTTCCCGAGTCAGCCATTGGGCCTGTTGTTCGGTAGCGGTACCGATATCCAGCAGACTGATGGATCCCATGTCATATACCGGATCGGTTGAACTGCCCCAGCCGGGTTGGCGGGCCGGGACGTCGGGCGCCAGCATATTCAAGCTGCGAATCACAGCGAGATTGCCGGAAAAATCGCGGCGGTGCCAGAGATGCTCGCGCAATGTGATGGACCGCCAGTAGAAACCCTCGAGTTCGGTTTTGAGGGTGACGACGGGGCGACCGGTGGAGCCGGATGAACTCACCTCGCGGACTTGCCCGTGCGAGGGTGGAATGCTGTTGCTGACAAGGAGATTCTTCTTGTGCAGCACATCCTGGCGCGTCAGTAGAGGAATCTTTAACCACGCGTCGTGGGTGAGGGGCTTTTGTGGGCCGACATCAGGCAGGATCTCGAAGTAATACGGCACGGTACGTCGGGCGTGGCGCAACAGGATCGAGAGTTGATACAGTTGTCGGTCGCGCAACTCCTCGGGCGGCCACCACTGGCTGCGTTCAAGCTGATACTGCATGGCCAGCAGGCGGGCACCAGCGAGGTCGGGAATCGCGGGCCAGCCAGCGCCGAAGATGGCGGATTTTGGGATGGGGTCCATGACGGTTTTGATTTGTCTGAGTAGGAGCCTTTCACCGCACATTAACAGATGCGGCGTGGTCCGGCCAGCAGTGGGAATCAGTGATGCTAACGTGCATCCTGTAATTCGTGCGGTTGTGAATGTCTTTCAGTTTCACAAGTCGGTACTGGTTGGCGATCTGGTAACTTCTATGCCGAAGCGACGCGCGTCGAGACTAGTGAAGCATATAAAGGCCATGCTTCTGAATGCCCGCCGACCATGCTTTTGGTTCAGATATTGTTGGTGGGATCGCGGTCGCCTGACAGTGACCATTTGACGGACTATCCGATGCTCTCGCGAAGCACTGACCGCCTATCGGCGTCGATCATAAAGATGCGACTCGCGTATCAACCCGCCAGTTCGGCGAGCTGATCGGCCTGGTATTCGTTGATCAGCGGTTCGATGACCTCGTCGAGGTCGCCTTCCATTATTGCAGCGAGTTTGTACAGGGTGAGATTGATACGGTGGTCGGTGAGTCGGCCCTGCGGGAAGTTGTAGGTGCGGATGCGCTCGGAGCGGTCACCGCTGCCAACCTGTAGGCGGCGTGACTGCGCCTGGGCGCTGGCGTGTTTTTCGCGTTCAGCGTTGAGCAGTTTGGCGGCTAGCAGTGACATGGCGCGGGCGCGGTTCTTGTGCTGCGAGCGTTCGTCCTGGCATTCGACCACGATACCGCTGGGCAGGTGAGTGATGCGGATCGCCGAATCGGTTTTGTTGACGTGCTGGCCGCCGGCGCCGCCCGCGCGCATGGTGTCGATCTTGAGATCGGTTTCTTTAAGCGCGATATCGACATCCTCCGCTTCCGGC
>JBGPWJ010000110.1:0-8314 GCA_041492115.1 Gammaproteobacteria bacterium | reverse complement strand
TGGCCTGATCCTGCTCACCAGCAACGGCGACATCGTCAACGAGATCCTGCGTTCCGAAAACAATCACGAAAAGGAATACGTGGTCAGCGTCGACAAGCCCGTCACCGAGGTATTTCTCAGCGGTATGGCGAAGGGCGTGCGAATTCTCGACACTACCACCAAACCCTGTAAGGTGTGGCGAATCGGCAAGAATGTGTTCGGCATCATCCTCACTCAGGGACTGAACCGGCAGATCCGCCGCATGTGCGAGGTGTTCGGCTACGAGGTGCGGCGCCTGCAGCGCGTGCGCATCATCAATATCAAGCTCGGCGCACTGAAGATCGGACAATGGCGCAATCTGTCGCAGACGGAACTGCACGGACTGCTGCCGGGACGCAGCGAGTGGTAGAAAATCGGAATGCAAATTCACGGATTACCTTGAATGCCCGCCGACCACATTGAACAAGAGATTTCCGGCGCGATTCTAGGCCAAAGACGAGACACGATTCCTACCTTGCTGTTTGGACTGATACAACGCCGTATCGACGCGTGCCAACAGCTGTTCCGCATCCTCCTCTTCCCGCCATTGGGCCACACCGAGACTGATGGTGATCGGATGTGTAATCTGCCCAAAGCTCTGGCCCTCGACTCTCTGGCGGATACGTTCGGCCACATTTCGCGCCATATCCAATGGACTCTCGGGAAGTAACATAACGAATTCCTCACCACCATATCGCGTCACGAAGTCCATCGAGCGCGCGCTGTCGCGCAAGATGTCCGCGATCTGCCGCAAGACGATGTCGCCGACCGGGTGTCCGTAGCTATCATTGACCTTCTTGAAGTGGTCGATGTCGACCATCAGCACGCTAAGCGGTCGGTGCATGCGCCCGGCACGATCTATTTCACTCAGTAAATGGGTGTCGAGGCCACGGCGGTTCGCGACATGGGTAAGTTGATCGGTATCCACCAGTTCCTGGATTAACTGCCCATGACGTTTGCACAGGCGGTTTCTGCGCAGCGCCGCACGATGCAGTTCGTCAAGCCCCCTGTTCAGCCTCAATACAAGCTCATTCCGCCGTTCCAGATCGCTCATGTCACGCTCTGAAACCAGCAGCAGGCGATCCATGCTGCGGTACACGAAGGTCTTGTGTGAGCCGTTCAGTTGCACAGTGCTGCCGAACGTGAGCAGACCATCGTACAAACGCCCGTTGCGTGGATCCGGTAGCGCGTCGAGGAGTTGATCGAAACTTGGTTTAATGAACAAATGCCGCACGTCCTGTTTCTTATTCCAAGACTCCGCAGCCCCCACAAGCTGGTAAAAGCCCTGATTGGCCTGTAACAGTTGCGCGTCGGACGACAACAAGGCGACGGCCAGAGAGGATACTCCGAGCAAGTACCCCGGTATTTCCCAGGATTCATTGGATGGAGAAAGAAACGTGTCCGATTGGTCAGTGTAAGTGTTCATGCCGACCCTCACTTGCCTCCGGCAGCCAAACGGCCGGGCCGGGCAATGTCAGTTTTTAGTCGTTTGTAGAATATACTCCTTCCGCAATGTAAAAGTCGCACCTCCCGGCTGGTATGTTTCGAAGTATGCCCGACTTGGTGGAGCGCAATCTGTGACGGGGTGGCCCCGTGGGTAGAAGGTACACCAGACAGCCTGCTCAAGACGAGCGGCCCTCTGACCCGTGTACAGTGGGGCTGTTCGGCTGGGTGATGCTGCACATTCATCGTCTTGAGCATCTGCAAGCACTACAAACTTGCATGACCCGCTCCTGCGTGACTACTCTCGTAGCGCATCTGACAGGGCTGACAGCGCTTGGCTGTTGGATAAGCGACCAGACGATGATAAGCAATGCCGTTACCACAGTCCATGCATACGCCATAGGTTCCATGCGCGAGGCGCAGCAATGCTGTTTCTATATCGTTTACCTCCTGCACCAGACGATCTATTTCCAGAATTCCCAGGTCAGCGAGCAGGTCCGCAACTGATTCGTCCGCCACATCGTGAGCACTGCCAACGAGATCGACATAACGTTCATTGTCTGAGCTCTGCAATTTATGGCGTATCTCCCGCATGCGAGCTGTTCGGCACTCCCGCAATTTCAGCCTGAATTCCGCAAGCTGTTCATCGGTAATTGTGGTTGGCATCATTGATCTCCTTGCTTCTCGACAGTAACCACAGAACCCGCAGTGGTGGTGAGCATGAAGCGTCGCATGAATAAAACACTCCGAAATAACTCTTCAACCCGTCGAGACTGTTAATTAACTTGATTCAGCATCCACCCGCTGAGCTTGCGTTCATTTGAAGTCATAGCTCACGATTACAGATTGATCCAATGCTCATTCCTCTTCCTGCTTGCAAGCGTTGCATCCCTCCGGCTCGCACGGATCTCCTGTCAGCCGGCCTTCTTCACAGTCGCGCCCCTGGCCTTGAGCCAATGACGAACAGCACCTTTGACCTCCGTAAGTTCGTGCTTAGCGATTGCGGAGACTGACTCAATATTCTTGCGCGCCATTTCCAACAGCCCGTTTTGTCTTGCGAGCAACTCATCCACCTCCTGTTCAGCCAAAAGCCAATCCTCTTCCTGGTTGTCACCCGCAAAGTTGCGTTTTTCCGCGCGCAGAAAGGCCGCGTCACGTATCAGCTGCTCACGCTGCCCGGGGCTGACCTGAATGCCGAATACCGCCGTTTTCGCCGATTCGGCCAGCCTCTGTATCTTCACCCTGCTCTGACGGATGTCCTCCTGCAATTCGTTGAGATGGGGGATTATCTTCCTGCCGAATTTGTCGAGCGAAAATTCAACCAGTTCGTGCGTCGAATGACCCGCCGCAAGCAGATGTTCGAGGGTTTCCTTCAGGTAAGCCCGGATTGACTCATCGGACGCCCTGTCGAGTGTGTCGTCTTTCGTCATGATGGCACCTCCTTGATTGATCGTTGGACCATGGTTACGTGGAACAGCGTTGCACATCTGACATGCTCAGCAGCGTTACTATAGAACCGTTTTGTTTATGAGACACCGTTCGCCGGCCCGGTGGGTAGAAACTGCATTCCTTATCAAGTATAGACCTCGCCAGAGGTTCTGAGCATAAGCTCTACAAGGAAGACATTTCTCTTTCACTGGCGCATTCTTTCCGTGGAACCCTGCCCCGGATTGTCGTGTGTCATTTCCGGGTACGCAGCCGCAGACTCATTCTGGAGCCTGGGGCGATTCCCCATGGGCACCACGGAACACCCGGCTTGTTGTTTTGCATCAATACACGCTGCACTCTTTGTGATATATGTAATCATTCCATGGACGTTGCACTCAGGCAATAACGGCATGGGCATGCGACTCATAAAAACAGAAAATCATCATGCACTTACACGCAGTGTAGGAGGTGACCTATGACCGGATCAAGAAAGCGTCCTGATATCATGCACCAGCCCAGAAGGGATCGCATGTATGAGGAGCGCGTAGACGATTCCTACCGCGCGCGCGGCAAGTGGCCGGAACCGTCGAGCTGTCCCGAGTGTGGCGCGATCTATCATGAGGGGCGTTGGCAGTGGGGCGAGGAGAAAGAGCGGTCTGAACAGCACCTGTGCCCCGCGTGCCAACGGGTGCATGACAGGGTGCCTGCCGCGCAGCTGACAATCAGCGGGGGGTTCTTCATTGAGCATCGGGAAGAGATCCTGAAGCTCATCCGTAACGCTGAGTCAAAAGCCAAGGCGGAGCATGCTCTGGAACGCATCATGGCTATCGATGAACAGGCGGACCGTAGTGTCATTACGCTTACAGACACGCACCTTGCCCACGGCATCGGTGAAGCGTTGCACCACGCTTACCAAGGCGAGTTGGATTCGCGGTATACCGAAACGGATGATCTGCTGCGCATCACGTGGAGCCGTTAGTCAACGCGCGCCAGTGTCGTCATATTCGGCATGACCTGCGCTTTCGTATAGTCAGGCGCCGGTCGCGCGGCACTCAGGTCGCGGATGGCGAAGGCGTGATGATGCACTCCCCCAGCCTTCCGGCCTGAATCAGTTTGGCCAGCTCCGCAACGTGCTGGTCATCAGTGGGCCATTCTCATCGATCTCAGCTAACATGATCGTACCCTTCCTCCTGACTGGGTGTGTAGATAAGTTTGGCTACACCAGCAGACGATTCCAGTGACGCCGACATTTGTTTTTATCATCACGTACGTAATAGGCGCATGAACTCATCGGCAGGCACCGGCCGGCCGAAATAAAAGCCCTGCACTTCATCGCAATGATGCGCCCGCAGGAACGCGGCTTGTTCTGCCGTTTCCACCCCTTCGGCGGTCACCTTGAGATTCAGGCTGTGCGCAAGCACAATAACGGTCTGCGAAATCACGGCGTCATTGGGATCGCTGAGGATGTCGCGCACGAAGGAACGGTCAAGCTTGAGCCGGTCGATGGGGAAACGTTTAAGATAGCTCAGGCTGGAATAACCGGTACCAAAGTCGTCAATCGAAATATGCATGCCCAGCGCCTTCAGCCCTATCATGGCGTCAATGAACTCCTCGGCGTTGTGCATAACCAGGCTCTCAGTCAGTTCCAGCTCTAGATATTGGGCATCCAGCCCGGTTTCCGCCAGTATTCTGCTCAGTATTTTACCCAAATCCTTTTGCCGAAACTGGCGCGCGGACAGGTTCACCGACACGATAACAGCGGGAAGACCTGCGTCCTGCCAAGCCTTGTTCTGCGCGCACGCGGTCCTGAATACCCATTCACCGATGGGAATGATCAGACCGGTTTCCTCCGCGAGCGGGATAAACCGGGCCGGGAGAATCAAGCCCAGGTCCGGGTGCTGCCAACGGATCAGCGCCTCCATGCCGACTATTTGACCAGTGCCCAGATCTACCCGAGGCTGGTAGTACAGCACGAACTCAGAGCGCTCCAGCGCATGGCGCAGGCTCCCTTCCAGCAGCCGACGCTCATTGAGCCGCGTATTCATTTCCATGGTATGGAACTGGTAATCGTTACGTCCTTGCTCCTTGGCACGGTACATGGCGACATCGGCGTTCTTGAGCAGGGTTTCCACGTCTTGTCCATCCTGGGGGTAAAGACTCAAACCGATGCTGCAACTGGTATAGAGGTCATGCCCATCAATTATCATGGGCTGGGCAATGGCCTCGAGAATTCTCTCCATTAGATGGGAAACGCCAGCGACATCCTCCTGATCATTCAAGATCAGAACGAATTCATCGCCGCCCAGACGCGTCACGGTATCGCCTTCGCGCACGCACGTCTTCAAGCGCTTGGCCACGTTTTTCAGCAACTGGTCGCCGATATTGTGGCCGAGGCTGTCGTTGATGAACTTGAAATCGTCGAGATCGATAAACCCCACCGCCAGCAGGCGTCCATAACGTTGCGAATAAACCATCGCCTGTTGGAGCCGGTCGTCCAACAGGTTGCGATTCGCAAGTCCGGTCAAGGTATCGTGGTTGGCTTGATGCTCCAGTTCCTCCTGATAGCGTTTGGATTCGGTAATGTCGTTTTGCACACCGACAAAATGCGTGACCTTTCCGCTATTGTCCAGCACCGGCGCGATATGCAGGTCATTCCAGTACAGCGTGCCGTCCTTGTGGTAATTGCGCAATACGGCGTGGCCTTCACGTTGCTCGCGTATCGCCGCACGGATTTTCTCGATCTCGGGTTGATCCCGGTCATCCCCGTGCAAAAAACCGGGGTTACGCCCCAACACTTCCGCGGCGGTATAGCCGGTAATCCGCTCAAATGCCGGGTTGACGTATTCAATGGGATTATCCGGTTTGGTGAAATTGGTGATGACGATCGCGTTGACACTGGCCTCAATGGCACGGTTGCGTAGACGCAGCGCCTCCTCCGTCTGTCGTGTCCGCGTGAGGTCGCGAATTCCAACGAGCATCCCAGTCGGCTGACCGGCGGCGTCAAGGATCATGCGCACCATGACTTCCATAGGCCGGCCGGTGCGATTGGTCGGGTCGTCCGGTTCCCGGATAATGTAAGCATCGCGTCGATCCCTGCGGGCCTGACATACCGGACAGGGGATTGTCTCACCTTCAGGATGCATCACTGACGTGAGGGTCCGTCCAACGGTTGTTTCCGATGTCCGGCCGGTGAATCGGTAGAACGCCCGGTTCGCCCGCACCACCTCGTCGTCAAGATTGGCCAGGCAGAGAGGATCATCGATAAAATCCATGGCATGCGTCCACTCAGCGGTGGATTTGGAAAGTTCCGCCTCGGATTTCCGAATCTGGTCCAGGGCGCTTTGGAGCTCACGCGTCTGGTGGTCGCGGAACTCAAGGGACCGGTTGATGAACTTCGCGAGGAAGCCAAACTCATCATCACGGCTCTCATCGAACCGCCGCTCCTTGGTATCGTGCGAAGTGGCCTTCGCGGTCTCGACCATGCGCAGGAACGGCTGCGTCAGAACACGTTGCAAGATCCATTGCAGGATGAACCCGAACGCCATAAACGCCCCACCCATGGTCAATATGATAGTTTTGCGGCGTGCCTTGATCACATCCCTGGGATCAGGATAGTAAATCGTCAGGGAAGCGGTGTTGCCGGTGGCCAGCATGATCGGCCGCTGGGTGCTGTTCAGGCCGGGATACGGCCTACCGGAGGTCAAGGTAGTGCCGCGCAGGTGAAGCTCGGTAGCGACCACGCCGAGTTCGAGACGGAACGCGTTGAGTCTCTCACCCAACGTCGCATCTGACACCGGTGGTTTCTGCAAGACGACCTCCTGCACTTTCAGTTCCAGTCGATCGGCCTGAGACTGGTAACGCACCGCCTCGATGTTTTCCATGTTGCGCAAAAGCAGGAAGACCAATCCAAGCCCCATCAGCACCAGCCCCCAGAACACTATCCCTGTAATCCGGGTTGCCAGACCAATACGGTGGTCCACACTGTTGGGAACGATCATGCCTGTCTCATCGAAAACCGATCGCCCGTAGAGGGATCAGCAAGGTGCAGAAGAGTTTATACCAAGCGGGCATATCAAGGCAGCGAGCAAAAAGCGGGGTGGCGTCTCAGTTTGCCCATGCGGGGATTGTCTCTAGCGACCCGCCGTGAGCACTCGCATGGTGTCCAACACGCCCTTGAGCTTGGTCAGATTCGACTCGACGCCGGTGCGGTCATTGGCGTCGCCGCTGGCATCCAGACGCTGCGCCAATGTGGCGACGAACTTCACCTCGGAGTCGAGTTGTTTACGTTTGTCAGGCGCCATCGCGGCTACGCGCACCGACAACGCAGTGCTCAGATCGCGGATGGCAAAGGCGTGGTGATGCACCTCTTCGAGCTTACCGGCTTGAATCAGCTTGGTCAACTCCGCGGTGTGCTGATCGATGGCCTGCCAGATGGCGGCGGTCGTTGCCGGTATCTGTACCGGGGCTTCTTCAGTAGCCTGTGCCGGAGGAACGGTGGCCGCGCCGGTGAGCAGGACGGTGGTAACGAGTGCGATGTAGACGTTCTTGAGGTTCATGGTGAAATCTCCAGTGGTTGATGGATCGGCAAGTTGTGATTAACGCACCGGACCCGTGCGGGCGTGGTGCACCTGCATGGGTATCCGGATACTGAATAGTCGGTTGTACCGGTTCAGATCGACTGTTCTTCCTGTGGGAGTGGCGCCGATGCGGGACGGCGTTGGCGCTGTTCGCGCCACTGTTCGATACGGTTGTATACCGTGGGCACCACGATCATGTTCAGGAAGGTGGATGTGAACAGGCCGCCCAGCACTACCTGCGCCAGCGGCTGCTCCAGTTCCTTGCCGACCGGCGAGCCCCACAGCAGCGGGATCAAGCCGAGCGCGGCGGTAGCCGCGGTCATCAGCACCGGCACCAGACGATCGAGCGTGCCCTGCACCACCACCTCGCTCAGCGGTTTGCCTTCGCGGCGCAACTGGTTGTAGTGGGTCACCAGGATGATGCCGTTACGCGTCGCGATGCCGAACAGCGTGATGAAGCCGATCACCGCCGCCACGCTCATGTTCGCACCGGCGAGATACAGCGAGACGATGCCACCGATCATCGCCAGCGGCAGATTGAACAGCACCAGCAGCGCCTCGCGGAAGGTGCCGAACACCTTGTAGAGCAGCAACAATGCACCGAACAGCGCCAGACCGCCGAAGTTCAGCAACGTGCGGTTGGCTTGACGCTGGCTTTCGAACTGGCCGCCGTATGCGAAGAAGTAGCCCGGTGGCAACTTGACCTTCGCCGCGATGCCCGCCTGCGCGTCCCGGATCACGCTGTTGAGATCCCGGCCCTGCACATTGAACCCCACGACGATCAGTCGTTGCACGCTTTCGCGGCTGATGGCGTAGGGCTCGTCCTGCAAGGCCACGTCGGCCACGGC
>JBGPWJ010000117.1:0-7887 GCA_041492115.1 Gammaproteobacteria bacterium | reverse complement strand
CGCCAAGGCCTGATCTGGTACTTAACTTGCTTGTCTGTAGCAGTAGGGTTCTTGGAGGGCGGTATGGCGATCACTAACAGCATCGGGTCGGGCATCCTCGCGTCGCCTGGCGTAGGCTCGGGCCTGGACGTCAACAGCATCGTTTCGCAGTTGATGGCGGTCGAGCAAAAGCCGCTCACGCAGTTGCAGACCAAGGACAGCAAGATCAATGCGCAAATCAGCGCTTATGGCACGCTGAGCAGTAGTCTGTCGAGTTTCCAGACCGCCATGAACAATATTGGCGATTTGGCGAAATTCCAGGTTAATTCGGCGACATCCTCCGATAACACTGTGCTGACGGCAACGGCTTCCAGCACGGCGGCACCGGGCACACACACCGTCCAAGTCGTCAGGGCCGCAGAGCAGCACAAGCTCAGCTCCACCACTTCATTCGCAGCGACGGACACCATCGCGGCCAGTACCACCACAACCATCGGTGTGGGCAGCGCGTCATTCACGGTGGATATCAGTGGCAAAACCTTGAGCGAGGTAGCTGATGCCATCAATGGTGCAAGCGATAATGCCGGTGTGACCGCCACCGTGGCCAAGGTGGATACCGGTTACAAATTACTGCTCACCGCCAACGATACCGGCAGCGCCAATGCCCTGACCGCCACTTACAGCAGCGCCGATCCTTTCAGTATGACGACACTCAATCTGGCCCGTTCCGGAGGCCCCAGTTTCACTGCCAGCGATCTGGATGCTGTGATGATCCTCGATGGCAGCAGCAGCCTGACAGCAACGCGCAGTTCCAACACTGTCACCGATCTGATCGGTGGTGTTACGCTGACTCTTCAGAATGCCGGAACAGTCACTGTGAAAGTGGCCCGCGATACTGCTGCTGTCACCAAATCAATACAGTCGTTTGTTGACGCTTACAATTCCCTGCGTGGGACCTTGGATACGCAGAGTAAGGGCAATCTCCAGGGGGACAGCACCCTGCTCAGCATCACGAGTAACATACTGAACGTGATTAATACGCCCCCGACCGGACTGACTGGAAGTTATACCTATATGTCTCAGGTTGGAGTGTCCATCCAGAAGGATGGCACAATGACACTGGACAGCGCGGCGCTGAACAGCGCCTTGAGCAGTGATTATTCCGGTGTGGCGAATCTGTTCGCCAAGAGCGGGCAAGGCTATGCCTCCCGCCTGGGTACAGTCGCCAATCAGTTGCTGACCTCGAATGGCCTCATCACCAGTCGTACCGATGGACTTAAAACCACTCTTGCTTCCGTGAAGGACAGCGAGGCCAATATGCAGAGCCGGCTTGATCTGATCCAGCAGAGCTATCTGAGCCAGTTCACGGCTCTTGATACGATGCTCGGGTCATTGAAAACCACCAGTAGCTATTTGACGCAGCAGTTGGCCAACCTGCCCGGGTTCCGCTGATAGATATCGATAATTGGATTCACCGAGCGCCATCGTCAGCCCGATGGTCGACCTACAGATTGAGGAAATCGTCATGAGTTATTCGAAGGCCGGTGCACTAAAGTCATACAATCAGGTGGCGGTGCAGTCGAACGCATCCTACGCCAGTCCACACCGATTGATTCAGCTGCTTTTGGAAGGCGCATTGGAAAAGATTGCTATTGCGAAGGGGCACATGGCGCGTGGTCAGATCGCCAGCAAAGGTCAGCATATCGGCTGGGCGATATCCATCGTCAGTGGATTGCGTGCCAGCCTGGACACGACAGCGGGTGGTGATATCGCGCAGAATCTCGATGCCCTTTACGATTATATGGAGCGGCGCCTGCTGCACGCCAATCTGAAGAACGATGCCGCTGCGTTGGATGAAGTCACCGGTTTGCTGCGCGAGGTCAAGAGCGCCTGGGATGCAATTCCGGAACATGTCCAACGTGCGCATGCTGAGGCAAAAAGCGCGGCGGTCCCGGCACGGGCAGTGGCCGGAGGTTGAACGCCGCCGCATCAGCTTACTGGATTTTCCTGTTATGAGCGCAGCACTGCTTGATCCGTTGTCAGACATCGTTGTATTGAGCGAGACAATGCTAAGCTGTGCAGAGCGCGGTGAATGGTTGGAGCTGGCCGACCTGGAAGCCAAGCGCCATGCTCTTATCGCCGCTGCGATGCAGCCGCCGGAAGCCGCGGCGCGTGACAGTTACGTACAAGCCGCTCGACGCATACTTGCCCTCGACCAGCGTACTCTGGCACTGGCGCAAGCCGGTCATTCGGCACTGGCCAAGCAACTGCAGAGCATTAACACAGGGCGCAACGCAGTCCAGGCCTATGCCCAACAGGTCCCCTGAAGTCCGTCGCAGCGACGGCAGGCATACGGGCGACACCGCACGGCTTGTGCAGATAGACAAGAGTCGAGTATCGTCCCGGTTATGAACCCTGCATCATTGGATCCACTGGCCGAAGGTCTGAGTTTCGAGGCCTCGCTGCCTTTTGCGTGGCGTGTGCTTGACGCCGTGCCGGATGCCGCGCATCTTACCTATTGGAATGAATACAACGAAGCGGCGCTGCGCAGCATGGCGGCGTTGGATGAATATACCAATCAGCCGCCCGAAGAACACGCGACTCAGGCTCATGAACTGGCGCGCTTGGAATTCAAGGTCAATCTGGTGCTCGATCTGATCGGGCAACTGCTGGCGCAGCAGATGCTGCTGCCCGAGGCGGTCTGGTTGAAGGTCGGCGCGCGCGGCATTGAATGGACCAGCCTGCAGGCGCCGGCGGTTGGCGAACCGCTGCTCTTGCAGCTCTATCTCACCCCCAGCTATCCGCGTCCCCTGGAACTGCCGGCCACCGTGGTCAAGCACGACACGCTGACGGTAGGCGCGCGTTGTACAGCCGCTTTCGTGGGTTGCAGTGAGCCCGTGCAGGATTGGCTGGAGAAACTTATATTCCGTCACCACCGCCGCCGCATTGCCCACGCCCGTGTACCGCGCGCGGGCGACTGATTGCCACCTCACCTGAAGATAATGAATCCCGCACCACCCTGTAACTCCCTCTCCCTCCGGGAGAGGGGACTCATTCTGTTAGACGCTCTTTGACCCTACGGACCAGTCCGGACGTTTTGTCCAGCACAGCCATGGCTTGAGCGATGACGGCGGCGCTGTTCATGCCGTTTTGCGCTGTCGCCGCAACAACCAGCCGTGCGCTGGCGCAGAGCCGCAGTGCGCTCACGGGCCTGCCATTGCGCGTGCCGCACACCACCGGCTGGCCTAATTGACAGCGCAGGGCGGCGTTATCATCAGGTGAACCGATGCGGCCCAAGTCAGGATGCTTGCAAAGATCAACCTGCAACAATCGATAGACCTCTTGTGTTTCGCTGATGCTCAAGGGTGTCTTGCCGGCGTTGCTTTCGGGATGATAAAGAAGAAAGGGAAAGATTGTCTGGATATGGTCCCAGCTGTTTGCCTCTATCAGCGGCCGACGGTCGATAGTGGGTACGGGCAAGGGCGCTAAGCTGGCATCGTTCGTCAGACGATTCTGTACGGCACTCGCGAAGTCTTGCAGGAAGCGTGTGATCTTCGCCTCCGGCACGGCGCGTAAGCTGCGCAATTCCTGCAGCGCCGCTTCCCAGCGCAACAACAGTCCATAATTCGCAATCGGATTGAGGATGCCCGCTGTAGGCCAGTTTTTCGGCCAATCGGCCTGGGTTGAATAGGTTCGCAGAGCCCGTGGGAACGGCTGTCGACGAAGTCGCCGTGCCACTGCAGCGGGGAACAGTAATGCGCCCGCGAAGGTTGGTCCGGTCACGAATTTTGATCCGGTGAGTGCCAGCATGAAGCCGTGTTCCAGATAGGCACGCAAAGTCGACGGCGCAATCCGGAACTGACACGCATCGACGAGGACATCGACGCTCTTTGCAAAGCGCTGCCGCAGTGTAAAAACACAGGCCGGGCTGGGCGCGATCAGGCCGGTCTTTGAAACATCGACAAGAATCAGGAGCACACGCTGCCCGAGTGTAACCGCTGCTGTTACCAGTGCTTCGACCTCGGCGTCCACGGCCGCCGTCTGTCGCGCGCTGCCATCGCTGTCGCGGATCGCCACGGTCACGACTTCCAGTGCCGCGCCGCCGTTGATCGTAGCGCCTTCGCTGACCGCATCACCCAGCGCCGCGCGGCTGCTGAAGTGACGACCGGCCAGGGCGGCGGGGACGCAGCTGCCGGTCTCGGCTGCATCCACCATGATAACGCGCGTGGGTAGGGCGGCGTCGCTGCCAGCGAGTTGAGCGGCAATCAAATGCAGATCGGTGCCTGATGCGGCGAACACCAGCTCAACACCCGGCAGATCGGAGACAGCGCACAACTGCAGTAATTCCCGGCGAACCCGTTCGAGTTCGCGGGCATAGATGCCTACCCGTGCTTCGGTGCCGGCGCTGAGGAGGAGTCTGTGCCGCAGACGCTCCGCGGCGGCAAAGCCCGCTGCGGAGATCACCGATGCGGTCGAGGATCCGAACGCCAGCAGTTGCGGATCCGGAAACGGTCGGCAACCGTATTGGTTCACTGCGCGGTCAGGGTCAAGCGTGATTCGCGCGTCGCCACCTTCAACCAGCAGCTGTGCCGTCGAAGGCAGCGAATGCCGGATACGCACAGGCGTTGTCAGGCGCCGGGACTGCACCGGTTGTTCGAGCTCTACAGCAGAGATGATTTCAAGCGCCTTCATATTCAGCGTCGGCGGTCCCGCTAGGGCCGGTTGCGCCGCTGCGTATTAGCCAGCATCAGCCGAAACGCGGCAAATACTTTCTGCATCTGTGGCTGCTTGTAGGGGAAGACATCGACCGGATCCATGGCATGAACGATCATCGAGGTATCAATCTCGAAGATCAGCAGCTGTCCATCAACCGTCTCGGCGCAATCAATGCCGTAGTAGTCGAGCCCGACTCGCGCGGTGATGGCAGCGAAGGCCGCGGCGTGACGACGCGCGAAATCCGCGTCGAAGTCGGCCATGAAGCGTGCCTCTTCGGCGCGCTTCGCGGGGCTTTCGCCCATGCCGGCATTCATGTAATGAATCATCCAGTGATCCGATATCGCCATGTGGCAGACGAATGGGCGAGCGTCGATCACGGCGATCCGGCTCTTCCTGAACTGACCATCGGAACCCCGATAGTCGATGAAGGGCGTCACGTAAAATTCCTGTTCGGGCAGCGCCTGCAGATAGTCCGCGATGGCATCCGGGTGATCGAGTTTGACGAGGCCTTTGCCGGCATGCGAACCGACCGGACGGACTATGATCGGGAATTCGCACTCTTCAAGAATGGTGGAAATCAGCAACTCCCTGTGGCCGATGCGTTCCAGAGTGTGTCTGTCGATTCGTTCCGAGGCGGGTATGACGATCCCCGGCGCGGACTTGAGCAGCGCGTAAGCACCATCGCGCGACAAACGGGCGATTTGTTCGGGCCTGTTGAGTACAGGGCGCGGCCAATCCATTAGCAGATTCTCAATCTGTTTCAGCAGCGGACGATTCTGATCGGATTCACCAACGGCGACGAACGCCAGATCATGTTCCGGCAGAGGGGATGGCAATGGCTGGCCAGGCACCACGTAGAGCATATCGAGTGCGACATCGGATCCTTCCAGCAAAAACTCCAGTGGGGTATTGGCCATCAGATCGCCGGGTCCCATGATGGCAAGCAGCCGGATTGCATTCCGGCCAGTGGCGGCCGGCAGATGATAAACGCGCTGAATCTCCAGTGCCTGGGCTTGCGTGGCGAGAGCGATGTCGTGGTGTCCCGTGAGCTGCAGGATGGTCGATACATCCATCAACTTGTCGCCGTCATTCGGGTTACTGATTGCGCGCTCCAGCAAGCGCTGTCCCAAGGGCGCGAGGTCAACGCCGGAAAAGGCCATCTTCATCAGCGTCGCAAGACCAATGAGCGGTTCGTGTTCAGCGGCATTGGTGTGTTGTTGTGCCAGGGCGTTTGGACTCATGATGTCTTCCTCATTGGTGCGTTATTGGTAATGGCGGCGCCGAAATCCAGCGTTGCCTGCAACAGGGCGTCGATGTCTTGCGTCTTGGTGCGGTGATTGACGAGCGCGGCGCGGATCGCAAACCGGCCATTGAGCGTGGTGGCTGACGGCGCGGCGATTCCCGATTCCTGCAAGGCCACGACGATGTCCGCATTGACGCGGTCGGCAGCCTCGCAACGGTAGCGGAAGCAGACGATATTGAGTGCCACCGGCGCCAGCAGTTCCAGCATCGGCAGGGTATCGATGCGCTGCTGCATGTACTGAGCGAGCGCGCAGGTGCCGGAAATCATCCGGCCAAGTTGTGCCGTGCCGTAAACCTTGAGTGTGAACCAGGTCTTGAGGGCTCTGAAGCCACGGGACAGTTCCGGTCCGAAGTCGCACGGCCAGGGTGATCCGGCCGCCATGCCGCGACTTTCCCGGCGCAGATACGCCGCCGGTGAGGCGAAGGTGCTGTGATGCAGTGTGCCGTCTCTCACCAGGATGAAGCCCGCGTCGTAGGGCACCTGCAGCCATTTGTGAAAATCAAAGGCGATCGAGTCGGCACGTTCGATGCCGGCAAGGCGCGGCGCGATATCCGCGGCCAGCATACCCAACGCGCCGTAGGCGCCATCGATGTGAAACCAGAGCCCTTCTCGCGCGGCGATATCCGCCAGTGCGGTGAGATCATCAATGGCGCCGACATCAACCGTGCCCGCTGTCCCGGCGATGAAGAATGGCGTGAGTCCGGCGCGGCGATCCGCGGCGATGGTCTGTTCGAGCGCGTCGACATCCATCTGGTAGTGATCGTTCATCGGGATGATGCGCAGCGCATCGATGCCCAGACCGGAAAGATCCAGCGCCTGAGCGATACAGCCATGGGCCCCGGCGGAGGTGTAGGCGATCAGTTGTTTGTCGCTGGCGGCGATTCCCGCCTGACGCACGCGGGTGCCGAGCGCCGCGGTACGGGCGACCAGCACAGCGATCAGGTTGGCCATGGATGTGCCGGTCACAAACAGGCCGCTGGCGGTTGCCGGGAAGCCGAACAGTTCACGCATCCACTGCACGATCTGTCTTTCTACTTCTATTGGAATCTGATCACGCCCACCAAGGTTGGCGTTCAACCCGGCGGCAAGCATCTCCGCCAGCATGCCCACGGGGGTGCCGCCGCCATGTACCCAGCCCATGAAGCCGGGATGCGCATTGCCGACAGCAAAGGGCAGAACATCGCGCATGAACGTGTCATGCACCGTCGCCAGATCGGTCGGCTGTGTGGGCATCGGCTGCTGGAAAGCGCTGCGCACCGCTGGCGGGATCGGCTGCCAGACCGGTCGTTCACGCAGATGTTCGAGATAGTCCAGCATGTCATCGAGCATCCGATGACCCTGGGCACGGAACTCTTGCCAGTCGGGCGGATCGAGCGTGTCTTGTGCGTTCACATCGGGTCCATCTGCAATGAGAAACGGGCGCCGCACTGTGCTTGGTCAAATGACAAGTGCAGCTGCCGGTCATTGGTGGGTTGGCCAGGGACGGTTTTATTCACGTTGCTTGCTAACACCTGGAAGCAGGGTCTGGAGATCCGGCAGTGGCCGTTCTTCAGGCATGGATAGGTCTGGCAAGAGTCAAGCAATACTTACGCCATAAAAATGCGCCAGGGTTTCAGCGCATTTGATACGGATGGCGTCTGTCGCGGGGCACATCAAGGTGGCAACAGGTCGGCGTCACCATTCTTTATTCTTGAATGAAGCGATTGCGCGGCGGCAAAAGGCCGGGCGTCGGTAATGACTATGCCAGTGCAGACTGTGGCGGGTTTCAGGGGTGGTTGCCCCTCGGTTATCAGGCAACGCGTTCGTCAAATGCCACCATAAAACGTCACCCCACAAGGCCATATAAGCCTTGTGGCAGTGACGGTGGCTAAGAGACAAAATTTTGACAT
>JBGPWJ010000240.1:0-4129 GCA_041492115.1 Gammaproteobacteria bacterium | reverse complement strand
TTGCGCACGGCTGGATGGCGCGGCGCTTCGGCGATCCTACCGCCATGATGCTCGGTCGCCTTACCCTCAATCCGCTCAAGCACATCGATCCAATCGGTACGCTGCTGATTCCCGGCCTCATGCTGATGATGGGCGGCTTCATCTTCGGCTGGGCCAAGCCGGTACCGGTGACTTGGCGTAATCTCAGGCGCCCAAAGCAGGATATGGTGTGGGTCGCCTTGGCGGGCCCGGCGGCCAATCTGATCATGGCCATAGGCTGGGCGGTGATTGCCAAGATCGGCATCATGACTTATGCAGATGGCAGCCTGAGTGCGGTATTCATGCTCTATAGCGGTGTCGCGGGCATCTATATCAATGTGATCCTGATGACTCTCAATCTGCTGCCTCTGCCGCCGCTGGATGGCGGGCGGGTACTCACCGGTCTGCTGCCGGGGCCGCTGGCCTGGAAGCTGAGCCGTGTGGAACCGTATGGCTTTTTTATTCTGCTGGCGCTGTTTTATTTCAGAATCCTCGATTACCTGTTGGTGCCGGTGATCAACTTCTTCGACATGCTGTTGACACAATTCGCCGGCATGAAGCCGGCGCTGTACGGGGCTGCACTGACCGCCTTGATGGGCCACTGACGAGGTAGATGCTTGAGTTATTCCCCCGCCAATAATCGCCGTGTCCTGTCCGGCATGCGCCCGACCGGCCAATTGCATCTCGGTCACTATCACGGTGTGCTCAAGAACTGGCTGCGTCTGCAGCATGAATACGAGTGCTTCTTCTTCGTCGCCGACTGGCATGCGCTGACCACGCACTACGAAGACCCGCATGTCATCAGCGACGCGCTCTGGGACATGGTGATAGATTGGCTGGCCGCGGGCGTGAATCCCGGCGCCGCTAAAATCTTCATCCAGTCACGCGTCCCGGAGCACGCCGAACTGCACCTGCTGCTGTCCATGATCACGCCGCTGGGCTGGCTGGAGCGCGTGCCGAGTTACAAGGATCAGCAGGAAAAGCTCAAGGAAAAAGATCTGGCCACTTACGGCTTTCTGGGCTATCCGTTGTTGCAGAGTGCGGACATCCTGATCTACAAGGCCGGTCTGGTGCCGGTGGGCGAGGACCAAGTCGCGCACGTCGAGATGACGCGCGAAGTGGCGCGGCGCTTCAATCACCTGTACGGCCGCGATGCCGGTTTCGCGGAGAAGGCCGAAGCGGCCATCAAGCAGCTCGGCAAGAAGAACGCCAAACTCTATCAAGACTTGCGCAAACGTTACATGGAGCAGGGCGATCACGAAGCGCTGGATGTCGCGCGCGCCTTGCTCGAAGGTCAGCAGGGCATGACGCTCGATGACCGCGAACGCCTGTTTGGCTATCTGGATGGCGGTGGCCGCATCATCCTGCCGGAACCGCAGCCCCTGCTGACGCCGGCTTCCAAGATGCCCGGCCTGGACGGCCAGAAGATGTCCAAGTCCTATGGCAATACCATCACGCTGCGCGACGAGCCGCACGTGGTCGAGCAGAAACTGCGCACCATGCCCACCGACCCGGCGCGGGTGCGGCGCACTGACCCGGGCGATCCGGATAAGTGCCCGGTGTGGCAGTTGCATCAGGTGTATTCCAATGCCGAGATCAAGGACTGGGTGCAGACAGGTTGTCGCTCCGCTTCGATTGGCTGTTTGGATTGCAAACGGCCTATCATCGAGGCCGTGCAGGCCGAACTGGCGCCGATGCGTGAACGCGCCAAGGAGTTCATCGACAATCCCAACAGCGTGCGGGCCGTAATCAACGATGGTACGGAAGCCGCCCGCGAAGTGGCGCGCGAGACGCTCGACGAGGTCAGGCAGGCGATGGGCCTGGTGTATCGATAGCGCATTGAAGCGGGGGCGGCTTCCAAGTGGAAATCCAGGCTCAGGTCCTGTAACCTTGCCCGACAATATTCGGTCTGTCACCGACCCCGCCACAGGGCTGAAGATTCCTCGATCATGAGCACTGCCGAAGCCGTCGCCCCCGAACAGGTCGAGATGCCGTTTGCCATCGTGCAGGGCGAAGCCCTCACCACGATGCCGCGCGATCTGTACATCCCGCCGGACGCCCTGGAAGTCATCCTGGAGGCCTTCGAGGGGCCGCTCGACCTGCTGCTGTATCTCATCAAACGCCAGAATCTCGATATCCTCGATATCCCGATCGCCGAGATCACCCGCCAGTACATGTCCTACATCGATGTGATGCAGGAACTGCGGTTGGAACTGGCGGCGGAATATCTGGTGATGGCGGCGATGCTGGCCGAGATCAAATCGCGCATGCTGCTGCCGCGGCCGGTGCTGGGTGATGGCGAGGAAGACGATCCGCGCGCTGAACTGGTGCGCAGACTCCAGGAGTATGAACGCTTCAAGCAGGCAGCCCTGGATATCGACGCGCTGCCGCAGATCAGCCGCGACGTGTTCAGCACCTCGGCCGAGCCGCCGGAACGCAATCAGGCGCGCCCGCACCCCGATGTCAATCTGCCCGAGCTGCTGCTGGCTTTCCGCGAAGTGCTGACACGCGCCGAGATGTTCACGCACCATCACATCCAACGTGAACCGCTGTCGGTGCGCGAGCGCATGTCCCTGGTCCTGTCCAGCCTGACCCCGGAACGCTTCACCGACTTCGCTGCCCTGTTCACGGTCGAAGAAGGGCGCATGGGCGTGGTGGTCACCTTCCTCGCCGTGCTGGAGCTCATCAAAGAATCGCTGATCGAGCTGATCCAGGCCGAAGCCTTCGGCCCCATCCACGTCAAGGCTTCCGCGCAGCTCAGCGCCGAGGACTGAACTCCCGTCATGAAACTGTTAAACTGACCGCCATGTACCTACAGCAGATCAAGAACATCATCGAAGCGGCGCTGCTTGCCGCCGGTCGCCCGCTGCGTCTGGACGAACTGCAGATGCTGTTCGGTATTTCCGATGCGCCAGATCACGAGATCTTGAATCAAGCCTTGCAGGCATTGCAGGACGAATACGCCGCGCGCGGCATCGAACTCAAGGAAGTGGCCAGCGGTTGGCGCGTGCAGGTCAAGCAGGATTACGCACCCTGGATTTCGCTGCTTTGGGAAGAACGTCCGGCGCGCTACTCGCGCGCCCTGCTGGAAACCCTGGCACTGATCGTTTATCGCCAACCCATCACGCGTGGCGAGATCGAAGACATCCGCGGCGTGGCGGTGAGCACCAACATCATCAAGACCCTGCAGGAGCGCGAATGGGTGCGTGTGGTTGGGCATCGCGATGTGCCCGGCAAGCCGGCGATGTACGCCTCCACCCGCCAGTTCCTCGATTACTTCAATCTCAAGTCACTCGACGATTTGCCGACCCTGGCCGAGCTACGCGATATCGACACCATCAGCGCCGGCTTGGAACTCAGCCTGAGATTGGAAGATGATGAGGTCCACGAGACCGCGCCGCGCGGCGAGTTGGATGCGGAGAATATGCAAGACGCGTAAAGCCGTGCTGTACGGTAATCGCACCGACACGTCTGAATACCTGTCATTCGCTTTCTTGCCTTGTTGGCGGAATGATGTCAGCCCAAACCGTTGCTTCGCACACCTCGGCTCCAACCACTCTGGCTGGCGCCGGCTAATTCTCCTCACACCGCAGCGCGGTGGGATCCTTACTTCAAAGCATGACAGCGCTTACTGTATAACAGAGGTTCAAACAATATGTCAGAACGTCTGCATAAGCTGCTCGCCAGCGCCGGCTTCGGTTCGCGCCGCGAGATCGAGCGCTGGATCGAAGAAGGACGGGTCAGCGTCAACGGCGTGATCGCCAAGCTCGGTGACAGCGCCAGCGCTGAGGACGACATCAGCATCGACGGCCGGCGCCTGCCGACGCGTCAGATCACCGCGCCACCGCGCCGCGTCATCGCCTATTACAAACCCGAAGGCGAGATCACCACGCGCAACGATCCGGAAGGGCGCCCGACCATCTTCGAGAATCTGCCGCGTCTCACCCAGGGCCGCTGGATCGCCGTCGGCCGTCTGGACATCAATACCAGTGGCCTCTTGCTCCTCACTACCGATGGCGAACTCGCCAATCGCCTGATGCACCCCTCGCATGCCGTGCAGCGCGAATACGCGGCGCGCGTGCTCGGCGAGATCGATAGCGAAGTACTGAAG
>JBGPWJ010000222.1:0-4518 GCA_041492115.1 Gammaproteobacteria bacterium | reverse complement strand
TCCATGCTGGAAAGCTATGTGCTGGACAGCACCGCGACGCGTCACGACATGGACTCGCTGGCGCTGAAATACCTCGGCCACACCACCATTCATTACGCAGACGTGGCCGGGAAGGGCGCCAAACAGATTCCGTTCGCACAGGTGGCCATCGAACAGGCCGGGCCTTATGCCGCCGAGGATGCCGATATCACGCTGCGATTGCATCAGCACCTGTGGCCGCAATTGCAGGCGCTGCCGGCCTTGCGGAAACTCTACGACGAGCTGGAGATGCCGCTGGTGCCGGTATTGTCGCGCATGGAACGCACCGGCGTCGCCGTCGACGTCGCCATGCTGAAACAGCAAAGCGGCGAGCTGGCGCTGCGCATCAAGGAACTGGAAGAGCGCGCCTACCACAGTGCCGGCCAGCCCTTCAATCTCAGTTCGCCGAAACAGATTCAGGAGATTCTCTTCGACAAGCTCGGTATCCCCGTGCTGCGCAAAACCCCGACCGGCCAGCCGTCCACCGGCGAGGATGTGCTGGAGGAACTCGCCGAAAATTATCCCTTGCCGCGCATCATCCTCGACTACCGCGGCATGAGCAAACTCAAATCCACGTACACTGATCGCCTGCCCGAGCAGATCGATCCGTACACCGGGCGCGTGCACACTTCGTATCACCAAGCCGTCGCGGCGACGGGCCGCTTGTCCTCGTCCGATCCCAACCTGCAGAACATCCCGGTACGCAGTGAAGAGGGCCGGCGCATCCGTCAGGCCTTCATCGCACCTCCGGGTCATCTGCTGCTGGCGGCCGATTACTCGCAGATCGAACTGCGCATCATGGCGCACCTGTCCGGCGATGCCGCGCTGTTACGCGCCTTCGCCGAGGGTCGCGACATTCACAGCGCCACCGCCGCGGAGGTATTCGGTCTGTCGCTCGATCAGGTTGGCAGCGACCAACGCCGTGCCGCCAAGGCCATCAACTTCGGTTTGATTTATGGCATGTCGGCCTTCGGTCTGGCGCGGCAACTCGACATCGAGCGCGGCGCGGCGCAGCAATACGTGGACCTGTATTTCCAGCGTTATCCCAGCGTCAAGGCCTTCATGGACGAAACCCGCGAGCAGGCACGCCGGCAGGGTTACGTCGAGACCGTGTTCGGCCGACGCCTGTATCTGCCCGAGATCAACGCCCGCAACGGCCAGCGCCGCCAGTACGCCGAGCGCACTGCCATCAACGCGCCCATGCAGGGCACCGCCGCCGACATCATCAAGCGCGCCATGCTGACACTCGATCACTGGATCGAGACCCGCGGCGTGGACGTGAAGATGGTCATGCAGGTACACGACGAACTGGTGTTCGAAGTTGCCGAGGATGGGCTGGAGAGCGCGCGTGAGGCGATACGCCAGGGCATGGTCGAGGCGGCGACGCTCAAGGTGCCGCTGGTGGTGGACATCGGCGTCGGCAAGAATTGGGACGAAGCGCACTAATAGCAAACCACTGAGCAACCCCCTCGCCCCACCGGGGCGAGGGTTGGGGTGAGGGGGTTCAATGCGCCGACTACTCGCCCTCACCCTGGCCCTCTCCCGAGGGGAGAGGGGATCTGACCTGTTAGTGTCGATCATCATCTAAAGTTCCGTGCTGGACTTGCGCGCTGTTAATCGCAATCTCCGCCCACGGATAATCATTCGCCTGCGCCGTCATTTTCGCTACACTACCCGCACCTGCGCCGTCTGACAGAAGGATTCCCGGGTGCCCAAGAAGACCGACAATCTCAGCTTCGTGCACGCGTTCCGCAATTCCGCGCCGTACATCAACGCCCATCGTGGCCGCACCTTCGTCATCGTGTTCGGCGGCGAAGCGGTATCCGACCCGGCCTTTGCCCACCTCATCCACGACATCGCACTGCTCAACAGCCTGGGCGTACGGCTGGTGCTGGTGCACGGCGCGCGGCCGCAGATCGAACAGCGGCTGCGCGCACGCGACACCGAGATCCGTTACGTCAACGGTCTGCGCGTCACCGACGACGCCGCGCTGCCAGCGGTCAAGGAAGCCATCGGCTGCGTGCGCATCGAGATCGAAGCGCTGCTGTCCATGGGTCTGGCCAATTCGCCCATGGCCGGGGCGCGCATTCAAGTGGCCACCGGCAACTACGTCATCGCCCGGCCCTTGGGCGTGCGCAACGGCGTCGACTATCGTCACACCGGCGAAGTGCGCCGCATCGAGACCGAAGCCATCGAGCGTCAGCTCAAGGATGGCGCCATCGTGCTGCTGTCGCCGCTGGGCTATTCGCCGACCGGCGAGGTGTTCAATCTCAGCGCCGAGGACGTAGCCGGCAGTGCGGCGCTGGCCTTGCGCGCCGACAAACTGTTGTGTCTGGTGGAAGGCACCGGTCTGCTCGATGGGCGCAAGCGGCTAATTCAGCAGCTCACCCCGCCGCAGGCCGAAGCAATTCTGAACTCGCCGCGCACACTACCCGAGGATGTCGCCCGGCACCTCGCCAGCGCGGTACGCGCCAGCCGCGGCGGCGTGCGTCGCACCCATCTGGTGAGCCGGCATACGGACGGCGCGCTGCTGCAGGAACTGTTCACGCGCGACGGCATCGGCACACTGATTACCGCCGAAGCCTATGAAGAAATCCGCGCGGCCAGCATCGACGATGTCGGCGGGATATTGGAGCTGATCGCGCCGCTGGAGACGGACGGCATGCTGGTGCGCCGTTCACGTGAACGTCTGGAGACTGAGATCGGCCACTTCACTGTCGCCGAGCGCGACGGCATGATCGTGGCCTGCGCCGCGCTGTATCCAAGCGTCGACGAGCGCGTCGGCGAACTCGCCTGCCTGGCCGTGCATGCCGATTACCGCGGCGCCGGCCGCGGCGACGCGCTGCTCACGCAACTGGAGCGGCAAGCCATCGACTTGGGATTGCAGCGCCTGTTCGTGCTCACCACCCACACCGCGCACTGGTTCCGCGAGCGCGGCTTCGAACCCGCCGACATCAAGGCCCTGCCGGTGGCGCGTCAGGCGCTGTATAACTGGCAGCGCAATTCGAAGGTGTTCATTAAAGCGCTGCGCTAGCGCGAGTTATGCGACGTGTAGGTTGGGGTGAGGCGTCTTTTGCCGAACCCCAACAGCAGTGGCAGAACTGTTGGGGTTCTGCTGTGCTCACCCCAACCTACGCGATTAATGGGTGTGCAAAATGCCGCCCGATGAAAAGATAAATCCTGGAGCTTACTAGCGTGAGTATCCACAAAATCAATGTACTGATACTTATCTGCTATGGGCTGATATTTATTGTGGGTGATTATGTGGCCATACAGTTAGCGGATCGGGTTTCAACAGGATTTAGAACGTTTTCTTATATCTTTTTTTCCCCTCCTCTAGTTTCTGCATATTTTGCATGGAAGCAAAATGGTGGGAAGGCGTTCAGGATTTTTATTGTAATCATGAACACTGTTATGGTGTGTCTTTTATGGTCATTACTATGGGTGTTCTTGGGTACATACGTCCACGTGTGGATGGGCGGTCATCTATAAGCTTGTCCGATCGGTCACATTGCAGAAGGGACAGAGGGGATTCCGCGTAGGGATTCTGGGGACAGTATATTTAATTCCCACTCTTTCATGACTTCGGTTCTGAATGTTGTGGGCGTGAAGGTCGTTACAGGAACTGTTCAGGTTGATCGATAAACCCGACTTCTTTGAGCGGACGATCTATTCGCGTATCAATTAAATATACCGTCCCCAGAATTGCACTGCACTACGGTGGCTGATGACATGATGATCAAACCTTGGTTGGTGACACTCATCCTGCTCGCTTGGCAGGCGCTGTGCAGTGCCGACCCCGCCAATCTGCTGGCCATGCATTTTTTCAGCAAGACCCCGGTGCAGATCGTCACCGCTGGCATGAGCCTGCCGCAGGCCGAGATCGTGCAGGATCGCTATGTCCAGCGGCTGCAACAACGCCTCGGGCCGGTGGTCGGTTACAAGGCCGGATTGACCAATCCGCAGATGCAGCAACGCTTCGGCATCGATCATCCGGTGTTGGGCATGCTGCTCCGTGACATGTTGGTGGACAGCGGCGCGACCCTGCCGGCGAAGTTCGGCGCGCGGCCGATGGCCGAGGCTGATCTGATCGTGCGTGTCGGTGATGAGTGCATCAATAGCGCTCGCGACGCGAGCGCCGCACTGGCCTGTCTCGATGCCGTGTACCCTTTCATCGAATTGCCCGACCTGATGTATGCCGAGAATCTGCCCTTGAACGCCGCCGCGGTGCTGGCGGTGAATGTCGGTGCGCGTCTCGGCGTGCTCGGCAAACCCATCGCCTTGCAGTCCGGTCTGGCCTGGGAAAAGCGTCTGGGCGATTTTCAACTGGAGTTGCGCGACGGCAATAACCGGTCCATGGCGCGCAGCGACGGACATGCCCTGCTCGGTCATCCGTTGCAGGCCGTGCTATGGTTGCGCGATGCGCTGCGGGCGCGTGGCCAGACTCTGCACAAGGGCCAGTTGCTGTCGTTGGGTGCGCTGACGCCGCTGGTCGCGGTC
>JBGPWJ010000050.1:0-12600 GCA_041492115.1 Gammaproteobacteria bacterium | reverse complement strand
TGCGTTCTGAATAACTTTCAACGCAGAAATCACAGTTATGACAACCCGCAATCACACCGCACCGAACAGCCCCCTCTCCCGCTTGCGGGAGAGGGTTGGGGTGAGGGTTTCAGAAGTACTGCCCATCCAATCGCCCTCACCCCGGCCCTCTCCCGCAAGCGGGAGAGGGGGTCCAGTGCTTGTGCGTGGTGGTTAGCAGCCCAACCCACACATCATGTCCCAACCCCGCACCTTACTAATAGTTCTAACCCTGCTGGCCATCGCCAGCATTATCTGCGCACTCGCCATCGGCAGCGCGCAAATAAGCATGCCAAACGGGTGGATCGCGCTCACCGACAGCACACCCAGCCTCGCCCACACCATCGTTTGGGAATTGCGTCTGCCGCGCGCATTGGCCGCCTTTGCCACCGGCGGGCTGCTCGCACTCGCCGGCGCGTTGATGCAGGTTCTGCTGCGCAATCCGCTGGCCGATCCGTATATCCTCGGTGTCTCAGGCGGCGCGGCCAGCGCGGCATTATTGCTGATGCTGATCGGGTCGGGCAGCGCGGCGATCGCCGGCGGCGCGTTTGCCGGCGCGATGCTGTCGATGCTGCTGGTGTTCGGCCTGGCGCACAGCCGCGGCAGTTGGACGCCGACGCGATTGCTGCTGACTGGCGTGGTGGTCGCTGCGGGCTGGGGGGCGTTGATCAGTTTTCTGTTGGCGGTGAGCCCGCTCGGCAATCTGCGCGGCATGCTGTTCTGGCTGATGGGCGATTTGAGCGATGCCGGCACGCCCTGGCCTGCGTTACTGGTGCTGGGTGCAGGTCTGCTGATCTGTCTGCCGCTGGCGCGCAGTCTCAATGTACTGGCGCATGGCGAGTTGCAGGCCAGCGCACTGGGTGTAGCGGTCGGACCGTTGCGCTGGGGAATCTATACTCTCGCCGCTGTGCTCACGGCCAGCGCGGTGGCGCTCGCCGGCAGTGTCGGTTTCATCGGCCTGATCGTGCCACACCTGCTGCGGCTGCTGATCGGCAGTGATCATCGCGTGTTATTGCCCGGTGCGGTGCTGCTCGGCGGCGCACTGCTGACCCTGGCGGACACGCTGGCGCGCAGCGTGCTCGCACCGCAACAGTTGCCGGTCGGCGTGATCACCGCATTGATCGGCGTGCCGGTGTTCCTGTATCTGCTGAATCGCACGGCGGCGCAGCGGGCAAGTTGATGTCGTGACACCGCCATGAACCCATTACTGCAAACTCAACAGCTGAAGGTGTGCATCGCCGGCAAGACCATCTGCCAGGCGCTGGATCTGAACATCGAGCGCGGCCAGTGCTGGGGCATTCTGGGCAGCAACGGCGCGGGTAAAACCACCTTGCTGCACACGCTTGCCGGATTGCGCCCGGCAGTGTCCGGCACGGTGCTGCTCGACGACAAATCACTCACCACGTTGGCACGTCGTGCTATCGCCCAGCGCATCGGCGTGCTGTTCCAGGATGCCCACGACGCGTTTCCGGATACTGTGCTGAACACGGTTTTGATCGGCCGTCATCCGCATCTCAAGGCCTGGGGCTTCGAATCGGCCGAGGACATCGCACTCGCCCAGAACGCCCTCGCTGCCACTGGTCTGGGAGGTCTGGAGCAACGCCTGATCAGTACGCTCTCAGGCGGCGAACGCCGCCGAGTGGCACTGGCGACTGTGCTGGCGCAAGACCCAGCGTTGTATCTGCTTGACGAGCCGGTCAATCATCTCGATCTGCATCAGCAGATCGCCGCGCTGGAACTGCTCAGAGCGCGCGTGCGCGATGACGGCAAGGCGGTAATGATGAGTGTGCACGATGTGAATCTGGCGGCGCGCTATTGCGACCATGTACTGTTGCTGTTCGGCGATGGCACGCTGGTACAGGGACCGACCAGTACAGTGTTGAACCGAACCGGCCTGGAACGGCTTTACCAGCATCCTATCGTCAGCGTTGCGGGACCTCAGGGCCCGGCTTTCCTGCCGGGTTGATTGTACGCGTGGCTTCCGGGTAGGAAATGGCCTTCAGGAACAGTGCCACGAGTTGTTCAACCAAGTGCGACAGATCCACGTCGCGATACTGTTCCGATTGCAGAATGCACTTGGTGTAAAGCACTTCACGGATCATGCCCTGGAACATCAGGCTGGCGGCGCGGGGATTATCGCAGCGTGCGCGGCCTTCCTGGATCAGGTCGCGCAGGCCGGTCTCGATGTAATCGGAGAACTGCTTCCAGCGGCTGTTGAAGAACTGCTGAGTGATGCCGCCGCCTTCCAGCGCGCCGTGCATTTCCATGCGCAGATAATCCGGGTCCTGCGCCACCACATCGATGTAGACATGGGTGAGCCGGCGCAGCACGCTGGCGAAATCCGACGGTTCCTGCAGTGCTGCTTCGGCATAGTCGACACGCTGGCAGGCGATGCCGTTCAGCACCTCTTCGTAGAGCGCTTCTTTGGAAGGAAAATGACGATAGAGAATCGCCGGACTGATGGCGAGTGCCGCGGTGATCTCGTCGACCGTGACACCGTGAAAACCTTTCTGTGCGAATAAAGATTTGGCCGCGCTGAGTATCGTCGCCTTGCGTTCAGGGGCGTCCAGACGCTTTTTCTGGTTAGACTGGCCTTGCACGTTGCGTCACCCATTGTTGCGCACACCAACTGGCGCGCTGTTATGGTACGGCGGGCATTGATAATCGATGCCGGAATGAAGAAGTGCTGCCTGACTGCTTCACCGCTTGCGCGGCGATCCATTCAGGTCAGGCAGGAGTGGACAGCCCACCCCTGCCTGCTCTGCTACTGGTCTAGTGCTTATGACTTCTTGATGAAGAATTCAAACGCACCGTTGGCTTGACCGGACGACATCAACTGGTTGCCCGTCTGCTTGCAGAACGCTTCAAAGTCTTTCACGGAACCAGGGTCTGTTGCGATCACGTGCAGAATCTTTCCGCTCGTCAGTTCGTTGATGGACTTCTTGGCGCGCAGGATAGGCAGTGGGCAGTTCAGGCCGCGTGCGTCAAGTTCAGCGTCGAAATTGGCCATGGGTTATCTCCTCAAAATTAATCAAATTGCAGTCAGATGTAACGGGTGAAATACCACTCACTTACCGGAACCGCGACTGGCGGCTGGACAAGTAAACGTTTATTTACACCCCTATGTATCGCTCGTCAAGCCTGTTACTTTAGATTATTAGTTGCATATACAACTATTTGGGATTATGTTAATCGCATGTTCGAACGTTGCCTGTATTTCAACATCAACGCCCTGGCCCGGGCCGTGAACCAGCGCTGGGAAAAGGCCTACCAGGCTATCGGCCTGTCGCCCGCGCATGCCTATCTGCTGCGCTTGGTACTGAGCACTCCGGGCATTACTCAGAAACAACTCGCAGCGGAACTGCGTCTGGCGCCCTCGACCATCACCCGTTTCATCGACGCGCTGGTGAAACGCGGCTTGCTGCAACGCCAAGCCAGCGGCGGCGATGCTCGCGAATGGGCGATACAACCGAGCAACGCCGCGCGCACTCTGCACAGCGAGTTGGAGCGCATCGGCCAGGAGCTATTTCAGAGCCTGCGCAGCACACTGGGCGAGGCACGCTGTAGCGGGCTGGTCAGCAATCTGCGTCAGACGCATGACAGTCTGCACAACAACCGACCCGTCGCAGGCGATCAACCATGACTCTCATTGAAAACGCCATCAGCGGCGCGCGTCACCAGCCCGCGCCCACCACACCCGAGGCCACGCTAGAAGAGTTCTATGCCGCCTTCAATGGTCGCGATATCGAACTCATGACGCAGAACTGGTCGGACGGCGCCGAGGCCAGCATGAGCAATCCGCTGGGTGGCATACGGCGCGGCTGGGGCGACATAAGAGCCGGTTATCACCGGCTGTTCACCGGCTCCGCACGCGTTACCGTGGAATTCTATGACTACAGCGTGCACGAAGCCGGCGATCTGTTTTTCGCCGTGGGTCGGGAGCGTGGTGATTTCCGACTCGGCGAGACGCGCGTGGAACTGGCGATCCGCACCAGTCGGATTTATCAGCGTCGCAACGGTCGCTGGCGCCAAGTGCATCATCACGGTTCCATCGATGACCCCGTCCTGCTGGCCCGATATCAGACGGCCGTGTTGCATGCCAAGGCATGAACAATCAGACGCTGCTTCCGCTATCAGCGCATCTGACGCGCTGCTGCCCGAGCTGATCATACCGGTCAGCTATTGCGACGAGTGGCAGGACGGCCTGGGCGCACGCGGCTGGAAAATGAACCGCGCCATCGGTGACCCGGCCTTGATTGCCACTACCGCTTACAGCGGCGAAAAAGTCTCCACCTCCGTATTGATCCACGACATGCTCGATCACTTTGTCAGCGGCTTCGGCCTCAGCGGCCACCGCAACGAGGCCAAGGCCACGATGCAACTCGGTCTGCGTACCGGTGCTGAGATTGCATCCAGTTATGCCCAACTGGCGGAAGACATCATCGTCTCCGGTATCAACGGTGAAACCTTGGCGCAGTTTCTGCCGCCTGCGCTGTGCACGCTGCTACCGACAGCGGCGGCAACCGATCGTGAACGCATCATCGCGCTGGTGCACAGACTGGGTCGCACGGCCGTCAAGGACGTACTGATAGAGCAACTCTGGGCCTGCGGTAATCTGGGCCGCCCTGAGGCAGTGATAAGCTGGCAACGCTATGGGCTCGATTACGCGCGACGCAGTGCCATCGGTCTATGTCTGCAGCAACTCCTGGAATGCGCAGAGCGCCATGTCAATGAGTTGTCGTCCACCACAGCGCAAGGACAGTTCATCATCGGCAATACCGTCTGCGCGGTCAGCCTCACTGCACTCGCTAACTCCACTGCCAATTTTTCCGCACATATCAATGTCGATGGCACAGCCCATCCCACCCAGAAAGTTTCCGTCTTGACATTGCAGGTCCATTCCACGTAGATTGCACCCGTCTCAATGAGACAACGCAACAGGTGTTCCAAGGACTCGCGTCCCTGGAATGAAATGGGAAGTCGGTGCGCCGCAAGGCTATCCCGACGCTGCCCCCGCAACGGTAAACGAGCAAAGAACCGGCATCACGCCACTGTGCAACGCGCATGGGAAGGCACCGGTTTCGGGATAATCCCACTCGTGAGCCCGGAGACCGGCCTGCTGCGATTCACGTTCGGTGTCGCGGCGGGCGACCATGACGGCCACGGCGCTTCCGTTTCCGTTCCCCCCCACTCACCGGCATTCAATCAACATAATGCGCGGGTGTGCGCATGGGGAAAAACATGTCTTGTCCATCACGTTGCGCAACGGCGCTCATCGCCGTTTGCGTGGTACTTCCGTCACACGCTGACACCGTCAGCAACGAACCGATTGTCGTTACAGCCACGCGCACCGCACAAACCGCGGACGAAACGCTGGCACCGGTCATCGTCATCACGCGCGCCGATATCGAAGCCAATCAGGCCGCGGACCTCACGGAGTTGCTGCGTTTCTATGCCGGCCTCGACGTCGCCCGCAGTGGCGGCCCCGGTCAGTCGACTTCGCTGTTCCTGCGCGGCACCGAAAGCAACCACGTGCTGCTGCTGCTTGACGGCGTGAAGCTCAATCCGGGCACCATCGGCGCGCCGCCCTACCAGAACATCCGCCCGGAGCTCATCGACCACATCGAGATCGTCAAGGGCCCGCGCTCCACCCTGTACGGTTCGGACGCCATCGGCGGCGTGATCAACATTATCACGCGCCGAGCCGCGGCCGGCACCGCGTTCAACGCCGGCGTCGGTTACGGTAGCCACAACACACGCAGCGCCGACGCCTCCGTACAGCACAGCGCCGACGGGCTGCGAGCCGGACTGGATGTCAACGACTTCGCGACCGACGGCTTTCCTACTTATGCCGGCTCTTCCACCGATCGCGGCCACGACAACGCGAGCTTCAATGCTTATATTGGCCACCGCTACGGCCCGGTGGACGTAGAACTCAGCCATTGGCAGGCGCAGGGACGAACGGAATACACTGAGACCAATTACGATCCGAACACCTTCGCGTTCCTGGGCTTCTCGCCCGTCGACGAGAATTTCCACAACAGCGTGAGTGCGCTCACGTTCAAGGCGGCACCCAGCCAGGACTGGGCGTCCACCGTGAAACTCAGCCACAGCGAAGACACGCTCGACCAGAACCAGTCGGCTGACTTCGCCGTAACGCGGCGCAATATTCTGGATTTTCAGAATGACGTCGCACTCGGCCCGCATCAGTTACTCAGCGCTGGATTGAACCTGCAGCGCGAGACCACGCGTGCACTGAGCTTCGGCACCAGCTTTGACGAAGACACGCCGGTCGACGCCGTCTTCGCTCAGGATGATTTACAACTCGGCGCGCATCACCTGTTGATCGCCGCGCGGCGCACGCGCCACAAGACCGCAGGCACCCACAACGACTACGATCTCGAATACGGTTACCAAGTGAGCACCGCAACGCGGCTGACCGCTACCGTCGGCACCGCCTTCCGTGCACCGGACAGCACTGACCGGTTCGGCTTCGGCGGCAACCCGAACCTGCGCCCGGAGATCTCTCGCAACATCGAAATCGGCCTGAGGCACAATCTCACTGAGCGGCAACGACTCACCTTCAATGCCTTCGATAATCACATCGGCGATCTAATCAACTTCGCCTTCGATCCCAATACCAACGCCTTTCAGGCGACCAACGTCGATCATGCCCGTATCCGGGGACTTGAGGCCGGCTATCACTACAATGCAGAATCGTGGAGTGCGCGCCTCGACGCCATTGCCCAGGAACCGCACGATAGCGACACCGGCAAGCAGTTGCTGCGCCGCGCACGTCGCAGCCTGAGTGCCGCCATCGCTTACCAACTCGCATCGTATCAGCTCGGCACGGAACTGCTGGTCAGTGGTCCACGCCCTGACGTCGATGCCATCACCTTCGCGGATACGACCGTCGGGGGCTACGCCCTGCTCAACCTGACCGCGGCGACCACGCTCACGCACGACTGGCGCTTGGATGGTCGCATCGAGAATCTGTTCGACCGCAGCTACCAGCAAGTTGCCGGCTACAACACGCCGCGGCGCGGACTGTTCGTATCGCTGCGCTACTCACCGGCAAGTGGCGCAAGGTGATCCCATGCGCATGACCCTGAACCATTGCCTGCTGCTGTCGCTGGCACTGCATGGCGCGCTGCTCGCCGTGTATCGTCCGCAGCCAAGGCTCGGCACGGGAACAAGTACGCTGATGGTGACACTGATCGATGGCGGCTGGCGTGCGCCGGTCGCCCACAGCACAGCACCTGCAATCACCAGCATGATGACTGAGCACATCCCGACATCAACTGCCCTGACACGCGCGCGCGCGCACGCCGCTCACCCACACACACCCGTGCGCAACACATCGCTCGCACGCGCCGAACCGAGCGCCACGACGGTGCACCCATTCCGCCCACCGAGCCGCAGCACATCTTCCGACCCGTCATCCACGACCGCACCGAATGGAACCGCAAATGCTTTAGAGGATGGTGATCGCGCACAAACTATCGCCTGGCTGCAAACGCGTCTGCTGGGCGGCTTTGTACGGTATTACCCGATGCTTGCGCGGCGCCACGGTTGGGAGGGCCGGGTGCAACTCGCGCTACGCATCGAACCTGATGGCCACGTTAGCCATTTGCAACTCGCGCAATCCTCCGGCTACGCCGCCCTGGACGAAGCGGCACTTGCCAGTGCCCAGCGCATCGAGGTGCTGGATGATGTCGCAACGCGACTGCATGGAGCTTATCTCGACATGGTGCTGCCGATCGAATATCGATTGCTCGGCGGGTAAGCGCGTCAAGAAATCTGAAGTAAGTGGCCTGGGTTGAACGAAGTGAAATGCGGGTGAGCTCAGCCATCGCTGCTCGACCATCAGCGAAGTCGTTTCAACATTGGATTTCAGGTACCCAAAAAAACAAAGCCCCGCCGAAGCGGGGCTTTGTGTACTCGGACAACGAACGGCGAATTACATCATGCCGCCCATGCCACCCATACCACCCATGTCGCCCATGTCCGGCATACCGCCACCCTTCTCGTCCTTCGGTGCTTCCGCCACCATCGCTTCGGTGGTGATCATCAGACCGGCGATCGAGGCGGCGTTCTGCAGCGCGGAACGCGTGACCTTGGTCGGGTCCAGGATGCCCATCTTGATCATGTCGCCGTACTCACCGGTCGCGGCGTTGTAACCGAAGTTGCCTTTGCCTTCGATCACCTTGGCCAGGACTACCGACGGTTCATCACCGGCATTGGCGACGATCTGACGCAGCGGTTCTTCAAAGGCGCGGCGGGCGATGTCGATACCGGCATTCTGGTCGTGGTTTACACCCTTCAGGCTCTTGATGGCGTCCAGCGCACGGATCAGCGCAACGCCGCCGCCCGGGACCACGCCTTCTTCAACAGCTGCGCGCGTGGCGTGCAGGGCGTCTTCAACGCGGGCCTTCTTCTCTTTCATTTCGACTTCGGTCGCGGCACCGACCTTGATCACCGCAACGCCGCCGGCCAGCTTGGCGACACGTTCCTGCAGCTTCTCTTTGTCGTAATCGGAGGTCGCTTCTTCGATCTGGGCACGGACCTGCTTGACGCGCGCCTCGATCTCTTCGCGCTTGCCGGCGCCGTCGATGATGGTGGTGTTTTCCTTGGTGACGATGACGCGCTTGGCGGTGCCAAGATCATTCAGTGTGGCCTTCTCCAGTGACAGACCGACTTCTTCTGAGATCACGGTAGCGGAGGTCAGCACGGCGATGTCCTGCAGCATGGCCTTGCGGCGGTCGCCGAATCCCGGCGCCTTTACAGCAGCGACTTTGACAATGCCGCGGATGGTGTTGACCACCAAAGTGGCCAGCGCTTCGCCTTCGACGTCTTCGGAGATGATCAGCAACGGACGGCCGGCCTTGGCCACGCCTTCCAGGACCGGGAGCAGGTCGCGGATGCTGGAGATCTTCTTGTCATAAACCAGGATGTAGGGACCTTCCAGCTCGCAGCTCATGCTCTGCTGGTTGTTGACGAAGTACGGCGACAGGTAACCGCGATCGAACTGCATGCCTTCAACGACATCCAGCGTGTTTTCCAGACCGGAGCCTTCTTCAACCGTGATCACGCCTTCCTTGCCGACTTTGCCCATGGCTTCGGCGATGATGTTGCCGATGTTCTCGTCGGAGTTGGCGGAGATGGTGCCCACCTGGGCGATGGCCTTGTTGTCATCGCAGGGCTTGGACAGCTTCTTCAGTTCTTCCACAGCGGCGATCACCGCCTTGTCGATACCGCGCTTGAGGTCCATCGGGTTCATGCCGGCGGCAACGGCCTTCATGCCTTCACGGAAAATGGACTGTGCCAGCACGGTGGCGGTGGTGGTGCCGTCGCCGGCGATGTCGGAGGTCTGGGAAGCAACTTCCTTGACCATCTGCGCACCCATGTTCTCGAACTTGTCTTTGAGTTCGATCTCTTTGGCCACGGACACGCCGTCTTTGGTGACGGTGGGTGAGCCGAAGCTCTTTTCCAGTACCACATTGCGGCCCTTGGGACCGAGGGTGGCCTTGACGGCGTTGGCCAGGATGTTCACGCCGCGCACCATGCGGCTACGGGCGTCATCGCCAAAACGGATTTCTTTTGCTGCCATGATTGATTCCTCTTGAATTCGTTAGGTACAGGGTCGGTTTCGGGTTAGCCTTCGAGGACACCCATGATGTCTTCTTCGCGCATCACGAGCAGGTCCTGGCCGTTGAGCTTGACCTCGGTGCCGGAATATTTACCGAACAGCACCTTGTCGCCGACTTTGACATCCAGGGGGCGAACGTCGCCATTCTCCAGGATCTTGCCCTTGCCGGCGGCCATAATTTCGCCGCGAATGGGTTTTTCAGCAGCGGTGTCGGGAATGACGATACCACCGGCGGTGGTACGCTCTTCTTCCATGCGCTTGACGATCACGCGATCATGCAGGGGACGAATGTTCATCGGGACTTGATCTCCTTAGACTGAGTTTGGCTGAAAACGGACTGCGGTTACGGTGTTCTGGCGGGCTGTTAGCACTCGCCGTTGGTGAGTGCTAATAATAGCGGTGAAATGTTCAGAGTCAAGGGTGGGGTCAATAAAAAATGCTTTATCCTGCACTACTCTGTGCGCCTGTGGCCTTTGCCAGCGGGTCTACCCTCAGGTATCTTGCCGGCATGCCTTTCCAGCCCCTGCTCGTCTTCTGCACCTGCCCCGACCACGACACCGCATTGCGGATTGCCAAGGCCCTGGTCGATCAACAGTTGGCGGCCTGCGTGAACGTGGTGCCCGGCCTGACCTCGGTATACCGCTGGCAGGGACAACGGGAAACAGCCCAGGAGGTCTTGTTGCTGATCAAGACCCGGCAGGCGGTCTACCCCGAACTCGAGGCGGCGCTCCTCGCCCTGCATCCGTATGAACTCCCCGAGATCATCGCGGTCCCTATTGCAGCCGGCTTGCCGGCATACTTGTCCTGGATTGAGACCGGCACTGGAGTCTGAGACGTGAAACACGCTGGATGGTTTATTGCCCTACTGACCCTGCTGCTGACCGGGCAGGTCGTTGCCGACGTGGGTACTGCCGGACCCGCCGTCAAGCTCACACCGTTGCAGGTGCTGGGACGTCTGGGCGATCGCCTGACGGGTTCGCAGGCGAATGATGAAATCCTGCCGGTCGATCAAGCCTTCCAGTTCGACACCGACCCGCCGTCCGCCACGGGTGTGGTGCTGCATTGGCACGTGACCGAAGGTTATTACCTGTACCGCGACAAGATCAAGGTCGAGCTGCCCGACGCGCCGGGGATCAGCATCGGCGCATTGGACTTACCCAAGGGCGAGGTCAAGCAGGATGAATTTTTCGGCCGCATGGAAATCTACAAGCACGATTTCCAAGCTCGGGTGCCACTGTTAGCGCGCGCGCCAACATCGGGCCCCGTAACTCTGAAGGTGACCTATCAAGGTTGCGCCAGCGCCGGGATCTGCTATCCACCCATCATCAAGCGCGTGACGCTGGATCTTGCCGGGCTCAGTGGCGCCGCCAGCCCGGTCGCAGCAGCGGCGGTACCTGCCATCAACGCGCCGGTACCTGAGCAGGACCGGATTGCGCAGACCTTGGCCAGCGGCCGCACCTGGATCACCCTGCTGAGCTTTTTTGGCTTCGGCCTGCTACTTGCCTTCACACCGTGCGTGTTTCCGATGGTACCGATTCTCTCCGGGCTGATCGTCGGCCAGGGCAAAGACATCACCACGGCGCGCGCCTTCCTGCTGTCTCTGGCCTATGTGCTGGCGATGGCGCTGACCTATACGATCGCCGGTGTGTGCGCTGCACTGTTTGGCGCCAATCTGCAGGCGGCGTTTCAGAATCCCTGGGTGCTGGGCAGCTTCAGCGCGCTGTTTATCTTGCTGGCAATGTCACTGTTCGGCTTTTACGAATTGCAGGTGCCAACCTGGCTGCAAGGCAAACTGACCGATATCAGCAATCGCCAACGTGGCGGCACGCTGCTGGGCGCGGCGATCATGGGCTTGTTGTCCGCACTGATCGTCGGACCTTGCGTGGCCGCGCCATTGGCGGCGGCCTTGATCTACATCGGCAAGACCGGCGATGCGGTACTGGGCGGCTCGGCGCTGTTCATGTTAAGTCTGGGCATGGGCGCGCCGTTGCTGGTGCTGGGCGCCTCGGCGGGCAAGCTGCTGCCGCGGGCCGGCGCCTGGATGAATACAGTGAAGGCGGTGTTCGGCGTACTGTTGCTCGCGGTGGCGATCTGGATGCTGGAACGCATTCTGCCCGGGGCCATCACCTTGACGCTGTGGGCGGCGCTGCTGATTGTATCCGGTGTTTACATGGGCGCGCTGGAGCGCTTGCAGCCCGATGCCAGCGGCTGGCGCAAATTCTGGAAAGGCATCGGGCTGGTGATCCTGCTCTACGGTGCGCTGCTGCTGGTCGGCGCCGGCAGTGGCGGCAGTGATGTGTTGCGACCATTACAAGGAACGCGCTTGGCGGGGGCTGCGTCGACCTCGACAGCTGTGCCGGCCAGAACGCTGGGCTTTACTCGTATAAAAAGCGTTTCCGATCTGAATGACGCGCTCGCCGCCGCCAGCGCCAGTGGCAAGGCGGTGATGCTGGATTTCTACGCGGACTGGTGCGTGAGCTGCAAGGAGATGGAGAAATATACTTTTGCCGATCCGGCGGTTCAGCAGATGCTCAACGAGCGGGTGCTGTTACAAGCCGACGTCACCGCCAATGATGCGCAGGACCACGCCCTGCTTCAGCACTTCGGTCTGATCGGTCCGCCCAGCATTCTGTTCTTCAGTCCGCAGGGCCGCGAGTGCAATACGCGCCGGGTTATGGGTTATCTGAAACCCGAGCAGTTCCGGCGTTTTGCCGCTGACACCGCGTGCTAAGCCGCTGGACGGCACAGCACGCTCGCCTCAGGTGCTCAGGTTGTATTTCTTGATGAGATCGTAAAGTGTGGGGCGGCTGATACCGAGCAGTTCGGCGGCCTGCGCGATCTTGCCACCGACATGTCCCATGGCGCGCTCCACGGCTTGGCGTTCCGCCTGATCGCGCGCTTCGCGCAAGTCGTAGCTGACGGCTTCGCCTTCG
>JBGPWJ010000250.1:0-3871 GCA_041492115.1 Gammaproteobacteria bacterium | reverse complement strand
GCTCGGCGCCGCAGAAGATGGGCGTGCTCACGGTCACCGACACGCAATGCCGCTTCACGTATGACGCGGACTTCCTCGGCGCGGGTCTGCCGGGACTGGGGATTCTGTATGCGCCGTCTTTTGTCGGTACCACGACCATCACCTGGGAACGCTCGACATATTTCAATCTGCTGCCGCAGTTGCAGTTCCACGTACCGCCGGCGGGTGAGGCGAATTTCCAGCGTCGGTTGGTGTTGTCGTATCTGGAACAACAAGGCCGCAAACCCAAGCCCGGCTTCGACAGCGACTGGGCGATTCTGCTGACCGCCGGGCATGGCGGCATCGGTCATCTCGATGTGTTCGAGAGCGATGCCAAGGCGCAGGCCTGGTATGCCGACAAAGCGCCGCCGGCACTGATCACGATCAGCGAGAAAGTCGGCTTCTCCCTGAAGGAATTTCTGACCTGGATGGATCAGGATGCCGAGGCGCTGCTGGCGGCGCTCGGACCGACGCCGAGTGTCGGCGGCGCGATTCCGAAGTTACTGCTGTCGATGCCGGCATCGGGTTGGGACGGTCGCATCGGTCTGCCGAGCCGCGGTATAAATGAAGGTCGCTGCGATGTGGTGCTGAAATTCGAGAAGGAGCAATACCGCGGCATCGTCGAACTGGAGGCGCTGACGCTGGATATGCATGCACAAGCCGGTTTCGCTGCACCGCGCCACTGGGTAACTGAGATCAACGGTATTCCGGCCATCGCCATCGAACGCTTCGACCGCGACGCCAACGGCCGCCCGCTGTTCATGGAGACCGCCTACGCTGTGATGGCGACCGGCGATGCGCGCGTTACCCATCACTACAGCAGTTCCTATGACGCCATCGGTCGCGCCATCGATCGTTCACCTATACCACTGGTGTCGGATCCGCCGGCAGCGAAGCGGCAGCTGTTGCAGCGCCTGTTGCTGGCGTTCATTACCGGCAATGGCGATCTGCATCTGGAGAATCTGTCGTTCCTGCAACGCGATGGTCAGCTCGGCTGGTCGCCGGTCTACGACCCGACGCCGATGCGCGCCTACAGCCGGCACAATATGCTGGCGGTGATGCCGTTCGGCGGTTATGGCGAAACTGACAAGGCCGGGAACATGATTGATTTTGCGAATGCTCTGGGGCAACTCGCCAAGGGCTTCGGTTTCACACGCGCGACGCTGCGCGATATGATCGAGGAGACGCTCAGCATGACGGCGGATTACGCGGCACGGGTTAAGGCGCTGGCGACAGTGCCGGCGGACAATAAAAAGCGCTTGGTACAGCTCAACAAAGAGATGCGAGGGAAGTTGACGGAGCTTGGGTGAGCAGATACAGCTGGGGCGAGGCATTGTGTGCCGAAATAAGTGTGATGTTAACGCCCTTGCGCTACGTCAGAGCCATCACCCCACCAGGGGGTGATGGATACAAATACCCTCGCGACATTGCGGAGATATGGCCGGGACAATTGCTATCTTAATGCCTCAGTGATTACGGCCCTTGTCGTGATCGCCGCCGTGGTTGTTGTTCCCATGGTCCCCACGATTGTTACCACTGCGCTCGTCACGGCGGTTATCCCGGTGATCACGCTGATGATGTTCCTGATAACGTGGGACGTACTCGCGGTTATACCAGTTGTCCTGCACAAAGTAGACACGCTCGCCGCAGGCGTTGTATTCGCGGCAGTGCTTGCGCCAATGTTTGGCGTGGCCCGGCGGTACGCGCAGATAGATCGGCGGGCCATACGATGATTCCTGCTCGATTACAATGGGCCGGCTGTAGATCAATTGCGGTGACGGATAGTCGCCGATGTCAAGGCGTCCATAGAAACCGGGTTCGCCAATGCTAATGGAAACGCCGACATCGGCCGCGAGTGCCGGAGCGGCAAGGCTGGCTGTGGCGGCGGCAACTGCGGCTGCGATCAAAAATCGTTTCATGTTGAGTCTCCTGTAGAGTTCCTGTTGTTAGTGGTTCTTGCATTTACATGGCGAAGACATGAGCCGAAGACTTTTCCGTTGTTACGTTGTGTAAGTTCACGGAGATCAATACGCTGCACCAAACTGTCATCTACCTGCACGAGATGGTCAGCATAGAGATCACCTGCAATACATGCGACGGTTCCAGGCATACGGCTCGTAAGTAGCAGTTCCACTATTGTGTGCTCGCGACCCAAAAACGTCTGTGCGGCAACGCACATATGCCTGAATACAATCAAGGTCGACGCCGCTGCTCATCGAACTGACCATGCCGTACTCTTTCAGAATTCTTTCCCCCTGCCAAGTCGTTGAGGTTACACCACTACGCCTGGAAGACGAAATTACGGGGGAAGCTGACTTCCGGGCTCCCCATCACGACGTCTATCTTTTCCACAATTCTTTAGACGATCCGTTCGTTAGCGTACATAACTTGGCAATAAAAACCTGTATATTTTCCCGGACGAACTTCGTATGCGCGTTTTCACGGTCCGGCTTTTAAAGCGGCCCGAGGGGCGTCACTAACAACATGAAGTCTTGAACGATGGGGCAACCTCACAGGAGCACGGTGATGATAGGCCGTTTCCACATTTCGTTTGTCGTACTGATCGTCGCGGTCCTCAGTGGCTGCGCAACGCTCCCGCCGGGCTCAGATTTTTCAAAGACTGCTTCCTCAGCGCTGGCTCACCCGGAGGAGACACAGCTTGGCCGACAGTTTGAAAATGCGGCGCACGAACATAACGGCAACTCCGGATTTCGCATCATTCCGGTAGGCGCCGACGGGTTCCTGATCCGCATGCAAATGATCAATGCCGCTGTACGAACACTCGACCTTCAATATTTCATTTTTCGCGGAGACGAAACCGGCCAACTTCTTACTGACGCTGTGCTGCACGCGGCCGATCGCGGCGTGCGTGTGCGTATTCTTATCGACGATGGCGAAACAGTGGCCGGCGACGACCAGATTACAGCGCTTGAAGCGCATCCTTCAGTCGAGATTCGAATCTTCAACCCATTCGCGTATCGCGGCCATACCATGCTGTTTCGAGCCGCCGAATTCATGTTCAACGCCTCCCGGCTCGACTATAGAATGCACAATAAATTGCTCGTCGTGGACAATGCAATAGCGCTCATAGGCGGGCGCAATATAGGTGATCAATTCTTTCAGATAGACCCTGAGTCTCAATTCGCCGACGACGACGTATTTGCCGCCGGTCCAATCGCCCAACAGCTCTCGGCGACCTTCGACGAGTACTGGAACAGCGCCCTGTCGATCCCGGCTGAGGCGCTTTCAGGTGGAAAGTCGTCACATGCCGCCCTAAACGAGCATCGCGAGGTATTGCACGAACACAAGCAGCAGATAAAGGCGGACGGTATTGACTACATGAAGCGGGTTGCGTCCGGTGAGCCATTTAACGGGATGATCTCCGGCCGCTTGCCCCTGATCTGGGCGCACGCGCAACTGGTCTGCGACAGCCCCGACAAGAAGAAAGTGGAAAATGGCGCGATGGTGGGCAGGCTGATGCAGCGGGCGGTGGCCAAGGCCACTATCGCGGTGCAGTCCGAGTTACTGATGGTCACGCCCTACCTGATACCGGGGAAGGAAGGAATGCAGCTGTTCAAAGACCTGCGCCAACGCAACGTACGTGTCCGCGTCCTGACCAACTCACTTGAATCATCGACGGTATTGATGGCACAGTCCGGCTACATGCATTATCGGGTGCCCCTACTTGAAAATGGCGTGGAGCTCTATGAGGTCCGCTCACTTCTGGGTAACGCCAGAGGCAGCGGTCAAACGGCGGCAATGTCACGCTATGGAAATTATTCCCTGCACGCGAAACTGTTTGTATTTGACCGCCAGAAGCTGTTCATAGGTTCAATGAACTTTGATCAACGAT
>JBGPWJ010000145.1:0-6761 GCA_041492115.1 Gammaproteobacteria bacterium | reverse complement strand
GTGCGCCCCGATGCTGGCGGTGCCGGTGATGGACTGACCGGCGACCTCCGAGATATGGTCTTCGATGGCGCGGCGTACTGAATCGGCAAAGCCTTTCAGGTCTTTGCGGCCCTGCGCCAGAATCGTGAAGACGTTGTCGGTAAAGCGTGCGGCGACTTCGTTCTTGCCGGTCATACCCTGCAGCAATTTGGCGATATCGCCCAGCACCAGGTCACTGCCGGCGATGCCGATGCTTTCCTTGATGGTCTTGAAGTTGTCGAGCAGGATGTACAGCACGGCCTGGTTCTCGCGTCCATCCTGAGGATGCGTCAGGTTGTGCTCCAGATCCTCGAGGAAATATTGGCGGTTGTACAGGCCGGTGAGCAGGTCCTGCTTGCTGAGGTGCTTGATCTTCTTTTCCAGTTCACTGCTGGAACTCTGGTCGCGGATGATGATCTGCGTGCAGGCCTCGCCGTCAATGCTGGCGTGGGCGAATTCCATCAGCGCGCTGAAATGTGTTCTGTCAGGACGCAGGCCCTGCACGTCCAGGGTGGTGTCGCTGCTTTCACCTTTGCTGTAGCGGCGCAGAAAGTCCTTGAGCTTGGTGTGATCGGCGGGCGCCACCATGTCCATGATCGGTGTGCCTTCAACCTCTTCCAGTTCGTTGAAACCGAACATGCCGAGGTACACCGAGTTGGCGTACACATGCATGCCGTCGTGCACATAGGTGATGGCGTCGCGGGAACTGTCGATCAGGGCGCGGGCGCGGGTCTCGCTTTCCTGGTAGTTCTTTTTGTAGTGCTGCAGGGCGCGGTGTTCCAGCAGGCTGTCGAACTCGCGTTCCACCACCAGAGCCAGATGTTCGGGGGGCGCGCGCAGCACCAGGTCGCGGGCGCCGGCCTGCATGGCTTCGATCTCGAGTTTGAGATCGTACTGACGGGCCACAGCGATCAGAGGCAGCTCCTTGCCGCTGGCGGTCAGTACGGCGCAGGCCTGGGCGATGGTGAAATCCTGCAGCCCGGTCGCGCACAGCACCAGATCGAGAGCGTGTTGCTTGAGCGCCTCGATCATGTCCTCTTCGTCTTCCGCCAGCGTCGGGCGCACGGAAAAACCTGCCCCACGCAGGGTGTTCAGCATCTGCTCGGCATCGTTGCGTGAGTCATCGATGATGAGCAGGCGGAGAATTTCATCCTTATTCACGGATACTCCTGTGCAGCCTTGGCTGGGCGCGGTCCACACCGCGCGGATGCTGAGTCGGTGGCGACCAGGGTCGGGGCCCGCCACCTATCTGTACTCAAGTCTGTTGATTCGGCTCGCAACGGCAAAACTTTAGCCGGGATATGCCTTTGGCAGTGAATCCCGAGCTTGGTTCTCCCTGCCGGTGATTCCTGATAGCATGCAGTCAGGGTTGTATGTGCGCAAGCGCCGGTGTGCTTGCGTGGCCATTGCTTGGTGCGGCGGGGGTGTCATGAGCAAAATCACGGTCCGGACAGAAACGGCGGATGACATCCGCGCCATCGATGTAGTCAATCTCAGCGCCTTTGAAGGCGATACCGAGGCCCAGTTGGTGAGCGCCGTGCGCGGCTCACCGGGGTTTGTTCCGGAACTGTCCCTGGTCGCTGAATTCAATGGGCGGATCGTCGGGCATGTGCTGCTCAGCAAGGTGCATTACCGGCATTCTGATGGTGAGCGGGACATCCTGGCTCTGGCGCCGATGTCGGTGGTGCCGTCGCAATCGCATCGCGGCATAGGCAAGGCATTGCTGGACGCCGCGTTGCAGCGCGCGCGGAATCTGGGGTTTGCTGCTGTGGTGGTGGTGGGACAACCGGAGTACTACGCGCGCTCTGGTTTTCTGCCGGGTGCGCGCTGGCAACTGCAATGCACGCCGCCCGTAGCGGCAGAGGTGCTCACCGCCATGGAGCTGATCGAAGGGGGGTTACGACCCGGTGGACGGATTATCTACCCGCCGCTGTTCGCGGCGATCTTCTGAGCGCGACGGGTTTCAGATCGAGGACCAGATCGAATCGAAATCCTTAGGCGTCACCGTCGCGACATCCTTGACACGGGCCGGCTCACTTTCCATCGGTGCGAACAGGAACTGGCCGAAGGTGCCGGTATTTTCCAGCATTTTAGTCAGGCGCACGTGGTGTTCCTTGTTGTGGATGTTGACGATAACTGTGCTGCCTACCTGACTGGTCAATGCCGGTAGCAGCAAGGTGGCCGGCTGTTGTATGGCGCCGATTTCCGGCAGCAGCAGGCAGCGCTGATAGGCGCTGAAATTCTTGCCGTCCCTGCTGATTTTGGCGGCCACGGCCACCGCGTTCGGCGCCAGCATCTGCACGCCCAGTTCCAGGCCGTCCTTGTCCGCTGTCTTCATCCAGCGGATCACGCCCATGCCCCACGTGTTCATCTGCCGGCCGTCGATTTCCTGCAGGCAGACCAGTTCGCCGACCTGCGCCTGGGTCGCTTCCTCGTTGTCCCACAGCAGGCAATAGCCGCCGGCGCTGACATTGATCATTTTCCAGAGCTGTTGCTTGGGCGTGGCATTGGTCGCAGCGTTCTGTACTGGTATGTCAGAGTCGGGTTTCCAGTCGATGGTGCCGCCGGCGCCCAGCTCCCAGAACTCGGGCATGCGTCCAACTTCGGCGGCAATCGGTGCGCTGGAGAAGTTGGCGCGATTCTGAAACGTTGGCTCGGCGGCGGGTGTGTTACCGCCGCTTTCCGGGTTGAATTCCGATTCGCTGCTGATGTGGTAATGCGCGCTGCTGAGGCCAATGCCCACTTGTACCTGCGCGAATTTCTTGGTGCGGGTGAAACGCCGCTTGGGGATCACACCCCAGGCCAGCATGAGACGGCGCATGATGTCCGGCGGCATGTCTTGCGCGGTGAGTTGCAGGTGGTTGTTGGGGGTTTCGGGTGTATGGACCATGTCTTCGCGCAGGATCTGGGTCAGGCTCTGGGTGTCCAACAGGCGACAGGTCTCCAGCGCATTCTGGCTGTGCAGCACACGATAGGTCGGCGGATTGTCTTGCCGCAGATTGGTGACGAACAGAGCCTGTGAGGTTTCCTGGCCATGTGGCGAGAGCAGTTCTGCGTAGCTCGCCCAGCGTTCCAGCGCGTGCTCGACCTGCTCGACCTCGCCCTGCCGCAGGCGGTAAGGGCAGGACAGTGTCAACAGCAGGATCTGCTTGTAAGAGTCGCTGAGGGAGCCGGTGTCGATCAGCGTGTAATCGTTATCGGCCACAGGGATGTTATGCAGGCCGTGTTGTTCGGCATATTCGTAAAGTGTGTGCAGTTCTCCCCAGAGGCCTGCGGGGTAGGGATCGTAGACTTGGTAGGTCTTGAGGAGGATGTTGCCGAAATAGCGCACTGCCCGGTGCAGGGCTGTGACCAGCGTCTTGTTGTCGTTGCGTGTGCCGTTGCCTGACACCATCTCGACGATGACAATCTTGTAGCCCGTGGCCATCTCAGTCAGGATTTCGCGCGCCAGACGCGCCACCTTGCGACTCTTGAGCGATAGCGGGAAGGGGTGGCCGACATAATGTTTTTTAAGGGCGTCGACCACGTAGCTGGTGGTCGGGCGCAACTGTTCGAGGACCCGTTGCCGCTCCTCGCTGGGAATGTTCAGGACATTGATTTCAAGCAGCAGGTTGTAGACTTGGCGCGCGGTCTCACCGAGATTGGCGAGCGGCAGGCCATTGACCCATTCTTCGATCTTCCTGGGTCTGATGTCACGCGACCCCTTGACCGACTCGTGGCGGGATGGGATTTGTAGTTCCATTGGATTTTCGCTTGAGGGCACGGCCCCGCCTCCTGATACGTATTTTATTAGTTTAACTTTTATGCGGTTCCGGCGCACCCGGAAGAATCGCTGGAAATCCGCTGCCAATCTATCCTATTGATTCGAGGGAATCCATCCGACTTAGGTACAAGAGGTCTGTGAAACGGCGGCCGTCCTGCCGTCAGATCAAACTGACATGCTGTTTGGTCGCCGCGCCGGCCTGCTCGCGCACCAGGCGCGGCAGCAGATAACCGGGCAATTGCGCCGCCAGTTCCAGCAGCAGCGCGCGCGCCTGTGCTTCGGGCACCTCGAAATGCGCCGCACCCTGCACGCGATCCAGGAGATGCAGGTAATACGGCAGCACGTCGGCCGTGAACAATCGCTCGCTGAGTGCGCGCAAAGCGGTGACAGAGTCATTCACGCCGCGCAGCAATACCGATTGGTTGAGCAGGCAGACTCCGGCGTTGCGCAATCGGGCCAGCGCGGTATCAACGCCGGCGTCGAATTCCTGGGCGTGGTTGGCGTGCAGCACCATGACCGGTTTGAGGCGCGTGGCGCCGAGCCAGGCGAGCAGATCGGCGTCAACGCGCTCCGGCAGCACGATCGGCAGACGCGTGTGGATACGCAGGCGCTGCAGGTGCGCGATCCGGTCCAGTCCCTCGCTCAGCATCGCTAGCCTGCTGTCGCTGAGCGCAAGAGGATCACCGCCGCTCAGTATCACCTCTTCGATGCTATCGTCCCGCGCTAGATAGTCCAGTACCGGCGCCCAGTCCGCGCCGCGCCCTTGTGCCTCGGCATAAGGGAAGTGGCGGCGGAAACAGTAGCGGCAATGAATGGCGCAGGCGCCGGTCGTAATCACCAGCGCGCGTCCCTGATATTTGTGCAGTACGCCCGGACCGGCCAATGCGGCCAGATCGCCAACCGGGTCTTTGCCGAAGCCGGGGTTCAGTTGATCTTCTGCATCCAGCGGCAGGACCTGACGCAACAGCGGATCGGCGGGGTCACCCGGGCGCATGCGCGCCACATAACCGCGCGGCACGCGCAGCGGAAAGTGTCGGGTTGGCGCGCGCAGGGCAATGTCGGCCTGCTCCAGCCCCAGCAACCGCAGCAATTGCTGTGGATCGGATACAGCCTGGGCCAGTTCAATTTGCCACGCCGCCGGCTGCCGCGACGCGGCACTTCGGGTTATCATACCGGCCCCAAGTTCACAGTTAATGGTAATGGCGACACCTCATGGCGACTTTAAGCACGAATGATTTCAAGGGCGGACTCAAGGTGATGCTCGATGGCGATCCCTGTGCCATCCTGGAAAACGAGTACGTCAAGCCCGGCAAAGGCCAGGCTTTCAACCGCGTCCGACTGCGCAATCTCAAGACCGGCCGCGTGATCGAGCGCACCTTCAAATCGGGCGACAGCCTGGAAGCCGCCGATGTCGTCGACACCGACATGCAATACCTCTATCACGATGGCGAATTCTGGCACTTTATGGTGCCGGAGAGCTTTGAGCAACATGCCGCCGACAAGAATGCCGTCGGGGATGCCGTCAAATGGCTCAAGGAGCAGGATTCCTGCGTCGTCACTTTGTGGAACGGCACACCGCTGGCAATCACGCCGGCCAACTTCGTGGTTCTGAAGGTTGCCGAGACCGACCCCGGCGTGCGCGGCGACACCAGTGGTGGTGGCGGCAAGCCGGCTACGCTGGAAACCGGCGCCGTGGTGCGCGTGCCCTTGTTCATCGACAGGGACGAACTGGTCAAGGTCGATACCCGCACGGGCGAATACGTGGGCCGGGTCAAGGAATAATCCACTGCCGGTGCGCGGCGTATAGGAGCGACGCTGACATCATGCCGAACTGGCGTCCCAGCGCTACGTTGGAAACCTTGCGTTTGCGTGCGCGACTGTTGACGCAGATCCGCGCGTTCTTCATCGCGCGCGAAGTGCTGGAAGTCGAGACGCCAGTGCTGTCGCGTGCCGCCGGCACGGAACTGCATCTGCACAGTTTCACCACCCGCTATTCCGGCCCGTCGGCGCCGCCCGACGGCCGCCTGTACCTGCATACCTCTCCCGAATATCCGATGAAGCGTCTGCTCGCCGCCGGCAGCGGGTCGATCTACCAGATCAGCAAGGTGTTCCGCGATGGCGAGGCCGGGCGACGGCACAACCCGGAATTCACCCTGTTGGAATGGTATCGCACCGGCTTCGATCACCTGCACTTGATGGACGAGGTCGAGGCGCTGGTTGTCAGCGTCTTGCAGGAGCGCCTGAGCCTGCGCGAGACGCAACGGTTGAGCTACCGCGAAGCCTTCCTGCGCCATGCCGGTATCGACCCACACGCGGCGGATACGGCAGCGCTGGCCGCTTGCGCCCACCGTCACGGCATAACCGTGCCCGCTGGAATGGAGAACGCGGATCGTGCTCTCTGGCTGGATCTGCTCATGACGCACGTGGTCGACGCGCAACTGGGTCGGGACTGCCTGTGCTTTATCTACGATTACCCTGCTGATCAGGCTTCGCTGGCACGCATACGTCCCGGTGCGCCGGCCCTGGCGGAACGCTTCGAGCTGTATGTACAGGGTGTGGAGTTGGCCAACGGTTTTCATGAACTGGCCGACAGCGCCGAACAGCGGCGGCGTTTCCAACAGGACAATGTCGCGCGTCAGGCGCGCGGTCTGCCGGTGCTGCCGATTGATGAACACTTGCTCGCGGCCCTGGCGCATGGGCTGCCTGATTGTGCCGGGGTCGCGTTGGGTTTCGACCGATTGTTGATGTTGGCCGCTGATGCGCGCGCCATTCAGGATGTGATCGCGTTTCCAGTTGATCGCGCCTGATGTGTAGAGGTGGATCTTAGACCAGTCTCTACAACGTAGCGTGGGCAACAACGAGCAGAATGGATTACGTGTGGACCAGGAGTGGCGGGTGGTGCCGCGCCCATCAACGCGCGCGGAACGAGATGCGGCCTTTGCTGAGGTCGTAGGGTGTGAGTTGGACGGTGACCTTGTCG
>JBGPWJ010000292.1:0-2759 GCA_041492115.1 Gammaproteobacteria bacterium | reverse complement strand
GGGCGTGCGTAGTGTCATAGTGATTTTTGCGGTTTACCAATTCGGTTGATGCGTACTCCCTCACCCTGGCCCTCTCCCGAAGGGAGAGGGGACTCACTTTTTTGAGTGACTAGTTAATCAGAAGTACTTCTTAAGATCCATGCCCGTATACAAGCCCGCTACCTGCTCCGCATAGCCATTGAACATAAGCGTCTTGCGCTTGCGGAACTCGCCGATGCGGCGTTCGCTGCCCTGACTCCAGCGCGGGTGGTCGACCTCGGGATTGACGTTGGAATAAAAACCATACTCCTTGGGTCCGGCTTTCATCCAGATGCTGGTCGGCTGCTGTTCGACGAAGCGTATCCTGACGATGGACTTGATACTCTTGAACCCATACTTCCAGGGCAGCACCAGCCGCAGCGGCGCGCCGTTCTGATTCGGCAGCGTCTCGCCGTACAGACCGACCGCCAGCAGCGCCAGTGGGTTCATGGCCTCATCCATGCGCAGGCCCTCAATATACGGCCAGTCCAGCAGCCCGGTCTTCTGTGCCGGCATCTGTTCAGGAGCCAGCAGCGTGGTGAACTCGACATACTTGGCGCGTGAAGTCGGGGCAAACCGTTTGATGGCATCGGCCAGCGGGAAGCCAACCCACGGAATCACCATCGACCAGCCTTCCACGCAGCGATGCCGGTAGATGCGTTCCTCCAACACATGTGGCTTGAGGAAATCCTCCAGCGTGTAAACACCGGGCTTGGCCACTTCGCCCGCAATTGTCACCGTCCAGGGCGTGATCTTGAGCGTGTGCGCATTGTCGGCCGGGTCCGACTTGTCGGAACCGAACTCGTAGAAATTATTATAGGAAGTGACATCCTGCAGCGAGGTCAAGGTGTCGTCCTTGCCGTAAGGCGTCTTGCGAACATTGGCAAGTCTGACACCGGCCCGCGCCGGGCGTGGCAACAGCAAGCCTGGCGCCAGGGCAACTCCTGCGGCCAATGCTGCCGTTTTCAGGAACTCACGACGCCGCAAATAGAGGGCGTGGTCGGTAATTTCTGAAGATTTGATGGCAGCCGGTGCCTTGATCAGCATATCGCCTCCTGGAATCGGACCAAGTCTAGCATTGAGACCGACCGCTTTGGCAAAGGTTTCAGAGTAGGCGCAGAATTGACAATACTCAACTATGCTTAATACAAGTAAAACCCTGTAATGCAGCAAATTACGAGGTACACCATGACTACTGTCAAACAACTTCTGGAGTTCAAAGGACATGACATCGTCAGCATCGAACCGGACCGGACCGTCTACGAGGCCATCAAACTGTTGGCCGAGCGGCGGATCGGCGCCCTGCTGGTCATCAAGAACTGCAAGCTCGTTGGTCTGTTCAGTGAACGCGACTACGCGCGCAAGGTGGTTCTGAAGGGCAAATCATCCAAGGACACACCGGTCCGCGATGTCATGATCCAGGATCTCATCTGCGTGAATCCCGAGACGAGTGTCGATGAGTGCATGACGCTGATGACTGAAGAGCGTGTGCGGCACCTGCCGGTGCTGGACAAGGGCGAACTGGTCGGGATCGTGTCCATCGGCGACGCCGTGCGCCAGATTATTTCAGAGCGTGACTTCACGATCCGGCAGCTGGAGCAATACATCTCCAGCGGCTGACACTGCTACACGAGAAGTGCAGTGCACGTATTCCAGGCTACGTGCATCACAACTCCCGCAGCACGGCCATTGGACTGCGCTGCACCACTCGCCGGGTGCCAAGATAGCCCGCCAGGCCAATAAGGACGCCACCCGCCACCGGGGCGACCACCCACACCGGCCACTTGAAGTGGTACTCGAGATCGAAGGCGCGTGTATACAGCAGGTACGCAATCAATTCCGTGCCGATGGCGGCGAGCACGCCCGCCAGCACACCGATCAGCACGAACTCGGCGAGATGCGCCGCACGCAGTTGTTGTCGCGTAGCGCCCAGTGTGCGCAGCAGCGCGCCCTCATGAAACCTTTCATCGAGACTCGCCGCCAGTGCCGCATACATGACCGCGAAGCCCGCCGCGAGCACGAACAGCAACACCAACTCGATGGCTGAGGTGACCTGTGCGAAGATAGTGCGCACCTGGGACAACACCTGATCCATATCGAGCACCGTCACCGCCGGGAAGGTGCGCACCATCTCCGTCAGCAGAGCCTGCCGGTCCAGCGGCAGAAAGAAGCTGGTGAGATAGGTGGCCGGATAATGATCCAGCAGGCCCGACGGAAAGATCATATAGAAATTCGGATGGAACGAGTCCCATTGCACTGAACGGATGCTGGCAACCTGCGCGCTCAGCGGTTCACCCGCGATCATGAACGTGAGTTCGTCGCCAAGCTTGATACTGAGTTTGTCCGCCAACCGCTCCTCCACGGAGACACTGTTCTTGACAGGTTTTCCGGGCCACCATGCACCGCGCACCAGTGTGTTGTCGGGCGGCACGGTATCGGTCCAGGTAAGATTGAGTTCGCGGCGCAGCGCATCGTTATCCGATTCCTCCTTGGTCACCGCCTGTGTCACCGGCGCCGCATTGATCGCCGTCAGGCGTCCACGCACCAGCGGATAAAGCGCGCTCGCCTGTATGCCATGCTCCGTGAAGAATCGCTGCGTGCCGGGCACATCCTGCGGCAGGATGTTGAACGCAAAATAATTCGGCGTGTCGGGCTTCAGTTGAGTCTGCCAGGTCGACACCAGATCGGTGCGCAGCAGCACGATCACCGCCATCGCCATCAGCGCGAGCCCAAATGCCAGG
>JBGPWJ010000150.1:0-6680 GCA_041492115.1 Gammaproteobacteria bacterium | reverse complement strand
GATCCCTTCGGGCATCTGCTGAACTTCGTGCAGTTCTGGCCGACGCCGAGTGCCTCGGCGGAAACACTCATCGTCAGGCCGGAGGGCAACGATATCCTCTACCTGAGCGGATTACGCCATCGCCCGAACGTGGTGGGGCGTTTGCGCCTGCCGATCAGTCAGCAGAACCTGCCGGCCGCCATGGCTGTGCGGGGTCGCGTCGGGGTCGTGGAAGGTGTCGATTACCGCGGCGTTGCGGTGTTCGCGGCCTTGCAGCGGGTACCTGGCACGGACTGGTACCTGGCGGCGAAGATCGACCAGGAGGAGGTGTACGACAGCCTGAACCGCATGGGCGTAGGCATCGCGGTGGTGGTATTGCTGATGACCCTGGCCAGCGCCGCGGTAGTGTTGCAGTGGTCGCGCCGGCAACGCGCCGCTCAGGAATTCGCCGTCTCCAAGGCGCAGCTGGAACGCGCAGCGCTGGCGCGTCACTACGACTATCTCAGTAAATACGCCCATGACATCATCCTGCTCACGGATGAACACGGCAACATCATCGACGCCAATGAAAGCGCCGAACGGGCCTATGGCTATCCGCGCGCCGTGCTCACCACCATGAACGCGAAGGCGTTGCGCTCGGACGCCGCACGCCTCAAGGCCGATGAGGATTGGAGCCACTGGTCGGAGGCGGGTGTGGTGTACGAGACGGAACAACGCCACAAAGACGGCCGAACTTTTCCGGTCGAGGCCAGCGCCCGCTACATCGTGGTGGAGGGCCGGAAATATCTCCAGGCCATCGTCCGCGACATCAGCGAGCGCAAACACACCGCGGCCCTGCACGATTACCTGGCCGCGCTGGTCGAATCCTCGACCGACGCCATCATCGGCGTCGCCCTCGACGGCACGGTCGCCAGTTGGAATCATGGCGCGGAACTGGTCTACGGCTACCGCGCGGACGAAATGATCGGCCGTTCGATCATGACCGTGGTGCCCGCCGAATTGCAGAGTGCAACGGCGCAACTCATCAACAAAGTAACAGCCGGCGAACGCATTGCACGGCACGAAACCGAACGGCTGCGCAAGGACGGCGCGCGCATCGTGGTGATGCTCACACTGGCGCCCATCCACGACGACACCAACAAAGTGGTCGGCATCTCAGGCATCGCCAGTGATGTGACTCAGATCAAGCAGGCCGAACACTCCTTGCGCGTCAGCGAACGGCGCTTCCGCGCCCTGGTCGAGACCGTCAACGACGTATTCTGGGAGATTGATGCCGAGCTGCACTACACCTACATCAGCGCACAGGTGAAAAACGTTCTCGGCTACGAACCGGCCGAAGTCATCGGCCGGACACCGTTCGAATTGATGCGCCCGGACGAAGCGCAGCGCGTATGGCAGACATTCGAATCGATACACCGCGAGCGGCGGCCGTTCAGCCTGCTGGAGAACACCGAAGTGCGCAAGGACGGCTCACTCGTGGTGCTCGAAACCAACGGCATCCCGATCGTCGACCAGCAGGGTCGCTTCCGCGGCTATCGCGGCATCGATCGCGACATCACTGCGCGCAAGCGTGCAGAGGAAGCGCTCGAAGCCAGCGAGGTGCGCCTGCGCGGCATCATCGAACACAGTAGCGACGGCCTGCTGGTGCTCAACCGTGACGGCGACGCGCTGTTCATCAATCCCGCCGCCGAGGCACTGCTGGGCATTGCCGAGGCCGACATGCTCGGTAAACATATCGGCCTGGTCGCCGGCGGTGCAGACAGCGCCGCTATCGAGGTGCCGCGCGCCGACGGCAGTGTGCGCTATGTCGACATCCGCAGCACCGACTTTGAATGGGCCGGCGCGCCCGCCAGGATCGTCACTTTGCACGACAGCTCTGCCCAGCGGCTGCTGGAACGCGAACGGCAACTGCACACGGATCGTCTGCAGCAGACGCTGATCCAGACCGTGACCGCGATCGCGCTCACCATCGAGGAACGCGATCCCTACACCGCCGGTCACCAGCAACGCGTCGCGCAGCTGGCCATGGCAATCGGTCGTGAACTCGGCTTAGCGGACGATCGCGTCGAGGGTCTGTACATCGGCGCACTGATCCATGACATTGGCAAGATCCGTATCCCCGCCGAGATCCTGAGCCGACCCGGTAAACTCACAGCCAACGAATTCGAGCTGATCAAAACACACCCCGAGGTCGGTTACCAGATCATCAAGGACATCGCCTTCCCCTGGCCGGTCGCAGAGATGGTGCTCCAGCATCACGAGCGCCTGGACGGTTCCGGCTATCCAAGGGGGCTGGCCGGCGACCAGATCATCACCGAGGCGCGCATCATCGCAGTGGCCGACGTGATCGAAGCCATCATCTCGCACCGTCCCTATCGCCCCGCGCTGAGCGTGGACATCGCGCTCAAGGAAATCGGCGATAAACGCGGCTCGCTCTTCGACCAGGCGGCGGTCGATGCCTGCGAGCGTCTGTTCCGCGAACAGCGCTTTCGTTTCCAGGAGGCGCAATTGCTCAGCGAGGTGGCGTTTTCGTCGCCGGGTCGACGGGAGGCGGGATAGGCGCAAAACATGGCGGAGATTCCTGACAAGGGAAACGAATCCTCTGTCAACTCACGAGCCAGTGAACTGAAGGTGGTTTTATGCGCATGACAAAATCAGGGTTCCTGGTCGCACTGGCCGGTCTGTTACTGGGAATCACGTTGACCGCAGCGGCCGTCGAAAGCAAAGCAACCGCCACGGCCATCTTCGCCGGCGGGTGCTTCTGGTGCATGGTGCATCCGTTCGATGCACTCCCGGGCGTGGTGTCGGTCACGTCAGGCTATACCGGCGGACACAAAGCAAACCCGACCTATAGAGAAGTCTCGTCGGGCTCCACCGGCCACGTCGAGTCGGTGCAGGTTGTCTACGATCCGGCGCAGATAACTTACCAGAAGCTGCTGGACGTGTACTGGCACAACGTCGACCCCCTCGACAGTGGCGGTCAATTCTGCGACCGCGGCGACACCTACAAGACGGCGATCTTCTATCAGAACGAGGAACAGAATCGGCTCGCGGCGCAATCGAAGACCGCAATCGAAAAACAGCTCAAGCATTCGCTCGCGACCGCAATCCGACCCGCCGGCATGTTCTACGCCGCCGAGGACTACCATCAGAATTACTACAAGAAAAATCCCCTGCGCTACAACTACTATCGCTACACCTGCGGACGCGATCAGCGCCTTGAGGAACTTTGGGGGAAAAAGGAGTAATGCGGGAGGCGTTTTGCCGCGCGTCCGTTACGCGCCGCCCCATGGAATGAGCAGTTATTGGTCCGGAACAGTGGAGGTGGATATGGACATAAAGCGCGATGACATCGAGCGCATACTCGCCGAATGCGAGCGGCGGCTCCATGAATTGAAGGGCGAGGGCACGGGTGACGTGCCCGACATACGGGTAGTGATCGAGGAGCTGGAGCGCAACCGCGAACTGTTGCTCACGCTGATCGAGGACCAGGACGGTGCCCGCCGCCAGGCCGAGCAGGCGCGGCGCGAATGGATCGCCGCCTTCGACGCCATCGGCGATCCCATCTTCATGCACGATCGCGAGTTCCGCGTGCTGCGCGCCAACCGCGCCTATGCCGAGCGCGCCGGCATGAAATTCCGCGACATCATCGGCCGGCCGTATTGGGAGGTTTTTCCGCGGCGCGACGGCCCGCTGCCGGGTTGTCTGGACGCACTGCACCGAGGCGTGGGCCAGGAAGAGGAGCTGACGTTGGAGAGCGGTGAAATCCTCATTTCGCGGGCCTTTCCGATCCTCGATGCCGATGGCGTCTACCTGTCGTCGGTTCATACTCTGCTCGACATCACCGCGCGCCGGCGTGCCGAACAGGAATTACACACGCTCAACCACATGCTGCGCACCATCAGTGCCTGCAACGAACAATTGGTGCGCGCCAACGATGAGGACCAGTTGCTGCAGGCCATGTGCCGGGTGATTATCGAAACTGGTGGCTTCCGCCTGGCGTGGGTCGGCTATCGCGAGCACGATGCGGCGCAGAGCGTGCGGCCGGTGGCGCGCGCCGGCCACGACGGGGGCTATGTCGATGCACTCAACATCACCTGGGCGGACCGCGAGCGCGGCCGCGGCCCGGTGGGCAGCGCGATCCGCAGCGGTGCGATCCAGATGCTGCAGACTATCCACGAACCCAATTTCAAACCATGGCATGATCAGGCCCGCCAGCGCGGTTACGCCTCGGTGATTTCTCTGCCGCTCATGGACAACGGCGAGGCGTTTGGGGCGCTGTCGATCTACGCCGAGCGAGCCGATGCCTTCAATGCCGACGAGGCAAAGCTGCTGCACGAACTCGCCGCCGATCTGACCTTCGGCATCATGACGCTGCGCAATCGTGCCGCACGCGCCCACGCCGAGGTGCGCGCCATGGAAGGCATTACGCGCCTGGGCAAGGCCATGGAGCAAACGGTGCAGGCTGTGGCGCTGACCGTCGAAAAGCGCGATCCTTACACCGCCGGCCATCAATTGCGCGTTGCCCATCTCGCTGTCGAGATAGCGCGTCTGCTCGGTTTGCCGGAGGATCGGATTCAGGGGCTCTATCTAGGTGGCCTCATCCATGACATCGGCAAGATCTGCGTGCCGGCCGAGATACTGAACCGTGCTGGCCGGATTAGCGCAGCCGAGTTCATGATCATAAAAACGCACCCGCAGGTGGGCTACGATATTATCAAGGGTGTGGAATTTCCCTGGCCGGTGGCGCAGATGATTTTGCAGCATCATGAAAGACTTGATGGTTCGGGCTATCCGCAAGGCTTGAAGAATGGCGCGATCATGATTGAAGCGCGTATTCTGGCGGTAGCCGACGTGGTCGAAGCCATGGCTTCGCACCGGCCCTACCGGCCGGAGCTGGGGATGGAACGCGCACTTGCCGAGGTCGAGGCGCAACGCGGCATCCTGTTCGACCCCGAGGTGGTGGATGCTTGTTTGCGGCTGTTCCGCGAACAGAGTTATAGCTTGGTGACTCCCGCTGGCGTCTAGACGGCGCGCAAGCTCTTCGAGGCGCTGATGCTGGGCATCTCATCTTGTCTGCGACTCATGGTCGAAAAGCACGCCTCCGACCTGTTCTTAAGCAGCAATGCGCCGGTCAACATCAAGATGGGTATAGGTAGTTTCCGGCGGAAATTACCGGCGCATCATCAAGCTCCGGGCTGCTGCTTGTTTTTCTTCGCCTGCTTGCTGGCATACATTGCCTCGTCGGACACGGTCAGCAGACTCGCCAGGGTTTGGCCGGTACCGGGAATGTAACGGGCCACGCCGACGCTCACTGCCAGTTTGAAGCCCAGTGCCTCGCGGTTTCGCGCTTCGGTGGGGCGCTGAACGCGTTCAACAATCTGCCGCTCGTCGCTATAGTCGTCACCGCCGGTGAGCAGCACGGCGAATTCATCGCCGCCCAGACGGCCGCTGATATCGCCGGCGCGGAAGTCTTCGAGAAGAATGCGCGCGAACGTCTCCAGTGCGCGATCGCCGGCCGCGTGACCCAGTTGATCGTTGATTACTTCATGTTGTCGAGGTCCGCATAGACGAGATACAGCGCTTCGCCGGCGCGTTCGGCTTCGGCCAGGCGCGTCTCGGCCGCCTTGATGAAGCCGCGCCGGTTCAACAGGCCGGTGAGCTCGTCGCTGCATGACATCTGCCGCAGTATTTCCTCCAGCGCACGACGCTCGGCATTCTCTTTCGCCAGCGCCGCATTGGCGGCGCGCAAGTCGGCGGTACGCTCAATGATCGTGCGCTCCAGGTTGTCCTGATAGCGTTGCAGTTCAGCTTCCGCCTGCTGTTGGGCTTGGGCGACGATCATGCCGCCATGGATAATGTAGATTACAAGAATGGTCAACAAGGTCAGAATGAACGCGCCGCCCAGATACACGCGCCGCGTCACAGTGGCGATGTCCTTGCGCACGTCATCGATGTACATCCCGGTACCGACCACCCACTGCCAGGGCCGGAATAGGCGCACGTGCGAAAGCTTCGGCACGATCCGTGCCGCATCACCGTGCCATTGCCACATGTAGCTGACGAAGCCTTCGCCGTGCTGCGTCGCGACAGTGACGAATTCAACGAAGATCTTCTTCCCGCTCGGATCGGTGAAATCGGCCAGCGGCTTACGTTCCATATCCGGCCGATAAGGATGCATGATGAGTTGGTCGTCGGTGCCGTTGATCCAGAAGTATTCGTCATCGTTCGGTCCATAACGCAATTGACGCAGCACGTCGATGGCACCGCGCTGGGCGCTGGTGCGCGACAGTTCGCCGGATCGCTCGCGGGCCTGGAACTCGCCCAGAATGTGCACGGCGAGTCCGGTGAGTTCACGCAATGAATCACGCTTGCGGTCCATCAGCGCCTGCTGGTACGTCGGTAGGAAATAGCCGAACACGGCGCCGACAAAGATCAGGAAGGCGATCAGCGTGGGCAGGATGACCTTGGCACTGTCTGCTAATTGCTTGCGGGCAAGTGAGGGCATAAGTGGTGCGATAGCGGACAAGGATTACCCAAGTATAGGCGTCCATACGCTGAAGACTGCCGGCGTAAAAAAATAAATCAGCGGTCTCTGTTTCCTAGTGGAATGTGAAACCCTGTCGACTGAAGATCTGCACACAGGCATCCACCGCCGCCTCGTCATACCAGACGCCGCGTTTCTCGGTGACATGCGCGAG
>JBGPWJ010000022.1:0-16522 GCA_041492115.1 Gammaproteobacteria bacterium | reverse complement strand
TGAGCTACAGTGTGATCTTCGACTGGCGCCTCGACCAGCCTGTGCAACCGCTGCGCCGACGCATGGGCTCGGGCGTGCCGACCCGCAGCGATCTTGCCGATCAATAGCCTTGAACGCCCTGCGGTCCCTGCATTTGCGCTCTTTGCAGGAGAGAATTGTGGTAAATGGATCTGAGGTCGTAAAGCCTATTAGTGAACAGAACCTTCTCAAACCTCACCACCCCCCAGGAGCAGCACCATGAAAACCGGCACAGTCTGTCTCATCGGTGGCGGCGGGTTCGTCGGCCGCCACCTGGCCGCCCACCTCAGCAGCGCCGGCTGGAGTGTGCACATTCCCAGCCGACACCCCGAACGTCAACGCGACCTGTGTGTGCTGCCCGGCGTGCAACTCAGCGCCGCGGATATTCACGACGCGCAGACGCTGCGCGAGTTGTGCCGTGATTGCGATGCCGTCATCAACCTGGTCGGGATACTCAACGAGAAAGGCCATGACGGCCGCGGTTTCCAGCGCGCGCATGTCGAACTGGCGGAAAAACTGGTCGCGGCCTGTCGTGAGCAAGGTGTGCCGCGCCTGCTGCACATGAGCGCACTGAATGCCGACGCCCGCGAAACGCACAGTCATTACCTGCGCACCAAAGGCATAGCCGAAGACCGGGTGCATACGGCCGCAACGCACGACCTGCACGTCACCAGCTTTCAACCCTCGGTGATCTTCGGCCCCGGTGACCGCTTCTTCAATCGCTTCGGCGCCCTGCTCAAGATCATCCCCGTCGCATTTCCGCTGGCCTGTCCCGATGCGCTGTTCGCGCCGGTGTATGTCGGCGACGTTGTCGCTGCATTCGTAAAGGCGCTCACCACACCCGCGACGTGGGGTCAGCGTTATGCCTTGTGCGGCCCAACGCGCTACACACTGCGCCAACTGGTCGAATACACCGCACGCGCTCTCGGCCTGCGTCGCCACATCATCGGCCTGTCACCGGTGCTGTCATCGTTGCAGTCACGGGTGTTCGAATACCTGCCCGGCAAACCCTTCTCCCGCGACAACTACTGGTCATTGCAGAAACACAGCGTCTGCAACGCGGCATTTCCCGCCGTATTCGGCATCACACCGTCCAACATCGAAACGATCGTGCCCGGCTACCTTGCCAACCGCACCCAACGTTCTCGCTACGACGACTTCCGTAAAATGAAAATGTAGCAATGGAAAATGCTGGGCGGATTATTGAATATTGGCGCCGGCCAACTCACGCAATCGCGCCTGACGCTGCGCCGCCGGCAAGGTGCCAAGATCGCGCGCCGCCGCATAGAAAGCCGGCAGATCACCCTGCTGCTGCGCCAGCAGGGCACGGAACGCCGGCACGTATTCCTGATAGGTATTGAGCGCCGCGATGTGGGCGTTGTTGATATCCTGCGCAAACCAGCTGTCGTAACCGGCATTACCGCCCCATTCAGTTCTTAATCGTTGATACCGTTCACGCAACTCGGCGAAGGCGCGCGCCTTTGCCGCGCGCCGCTCCGCAGCGTTCATGTCCGTGGCATAGAGCTGCACGAGTTTGGCGTGCGTTGCCATGACCAGTTGTATAAACTGCGCATGCCGGCGCCGGTCTTCACTATAGTGTGCCAGCGCCGTGGCGTCCTGACGCTGTTCCAGCCAGCGGCGCACGCCCTCCTCTTCAACGGTCACGGCGAAGGATTCATTGAACGCGGTGTCGCCTTTGATATACAGCACCTGGTGCGTCAGTTCATGGAAGATCAGGCTGGCGAGGCGCGCCCTGGGCCAGGTGATGGTGGTGTTCAGTACCGGGTCGGCGAACCAGCCCAATGTTGAATACGCGGGCACACCGATCACGGCGACGTCATCGCCGCGCTGCCGCAGCGGTGCGGCAAAGTCCTCGGCGTGTTGCTGGCGGAAATAACCGCGATAACTCAAACAGCCCACGACCGGGAAACACCACTGCCGCGGCGTCATCGAGAAGGCCGGCGTGGCGACCACATTCCACACCACATATTGCCGCTGCAGATCGGTATAGCCACGGTAGCTGGCATTGTCGGGCAGGTGCAGTGCCTGCACGGCGAATTGACGGATGTCCAGCACATCGGTCAGTTGTGCCTTGAGCACGGGTGGTGTGGCCGGATCGCGCAACAGCCGTGCGATGGGCTGGCGCTTGGCGACCACGTCGAGCTGACCGCCCACGGACTGCGCGTAATAAGTGAAGTTGGCGCAGCCGGTAACAGCCAGCAGAGCACTCAGCAGCGTCAGTGATTGCAGATATCGATGCGACATGCTTGGGAAAAGTAGCACGCCCGGCTACCATTGCGCACATGCAAATCTATCTGGTCGGTGGTGCGGTGCGTGACAAGGTGCTCGGGCTTCCGGTCCGGGAGCGCGACTGGGTGGTGGTCGGGGCCACGCCCGCGGAAATGCTGGACCTGGGCTACAAACAAGTCGGCAAGGATTTTCCGGTGTTCCTGCACCCCGAGACGCACGAGGAATACGCCCTGGCGCGCACCGAACGCAAGACCGGACCCGGCTACAAAGGTTTTGTGGTACATGCCGATGCGGCGGTGACGCTCGAAGAAGATCTGATCCGCCGTGACCTTACCATCAATGCCATCGCCGAGGCGCCGGACGGCACACTCATCGATCCCTACGGTGGCCAGGAAGATCTGCGCGCCGGTCTACTGAGGCATGTCTCGCCGGCCTTCGTCGAGGATCCGGTGCGCATCCTGCGTGTGGCGCGCTTCGCGGCGCGCTTCGCGAAGTGGGGCTTTCATGTCGCGCACGACACCAATGCGCTCATGAAACAAATGGTGGAAAACGGTGAGGTCGATGCGTTGGTGCCGGAGCGGGTCTGGGCGGAATTGGCACGCTCGCTTGCCGAGGAGCAACCGGCGCGCTTCTTCGAGGTGTTGCAGCACTGCGGTGCACTGACGCGCCTGATGCCGGAGCTGGCGGCTTTGTTCGGCGTGCCGCAACCGGCGCATTACCACCCAGAGATCGACACCGGTGTGCATGTCCTGATGGTCGTGCAGGCCGCAGCGCAACTCACGCCCGACACAGCAGTACGCTTCGCCGCCTTGCTGCACGATCTGGGCAAGGGCGCAACGCCGCCGGACGAGTGGCCGCGTCATATTGGTCACGAAGGGCGCAGCGTTGAATTGGTCGAGCAGCTCTGCGCGCGCCTGAAAGTGCCCAACGAGTTTCGCGAGCTGGCCGTGCTGGTAGCGCGCTATCACACGCACAGTCACCGCGCCCGGGAGCTGCGCCCGGAGACGATGCTCGAGATGTTCGAAGTGCTGGGCGCGTTCCGGCGCACACAACGTTTCGAGCAATTCCTGCTGGCTTGCATGGCGGATGCGCGCGGCCGCACTGGTCATGAGCAGGATGACTATCCACAGGCCGGCCTGCTGCGTCGCGCGCAGGTCGCCGCCGCGCGGGTGGCGGTACAGCCGTTCATCGATCGGGGCCTCGCCGGCCCGGCGATAGCCGCGGCACTGCGCGCGGCACGCATCAATGCAATACGCGCTGCACTTTGATCATTGGCAGGGCGGGTTATAACCCGCCCTGCCGGCTGCAAAGACGCCCGCTAAAGACGACCCCGCAGATCGCGCAGCGCGAACCCGCACAGCGGCAGATCCTCAAGACCCCGCGCCAACGCCAGTACCTTGAAGCGCTCACCCATCTCACCGGGCAGGGTGAGGCTCTTGATCTGATCGGCTACCGCCAGGTGCGCGGTTAAATCCAGAGGATCGCTGGCCGCCGCCAGTTCGGGCAGGCCGCTGCCGAGCAGAAAATGCGCCTGCGTTGTGTAACCGGCGATATCCAGGCCGGCGGCTAATCCCGCAGCGGCCACGGCCGTGAAATCGACATGCGCCGTGATGTCCTGCAAGCCTGTCAGGATCAGCGGATCGGCATGGACGCGGTGCCGGTAGTGGCACATCAGGGTGCCGGCACTGCGCTCCGGGAGGTAATACTCGCGGCGCGGATAACCGTAGTCGATCAGCAGGGCCACGCCGCGTTCAATCGTCGCGGCAAGGCTCGTCACCCAGCCCGGCAGCGCCGGATTGAGTTCCGAGCAATAGCAGTCCGGCAGTGGTTCAGGTAACGCCGCTTGCAGCGCGGCCACGGCCTGCGCCAGCGGCGTGCCCGCCGGGACATCGCGCCAGACAAAACCCTGTTCCTCCCAGGCGACACAGCGTTCATTGATCGTGCCGGAATTGTTGACAAACAGCTGTACCGGCATGGCATCGAGGACTTCGTTGGCCAGCACGACGCCGCGCAATCCCTCTGTCGGCAGGCTTTCCAGCCAGCGGATCCTGTCCAGTAAATGCGCTGCGCGCTGCGCCAGCAGTCGCTGCTGGCGGGCGCGCAATTCAGCGCTGAGTTCGAGGATGAAATACTTTGTGGGTAGGCTTTTGAGGCGTTCCAGTTCCAGCAGCAGCTCCACCGCCAACACACCACTGCCGGCGCCGAATTCCAAAATAGCGCCGCCGCCCAGCGCGGCCAGAACCTGCTGGCACTGGCGCGCCAGACAACGTGCAAACAACGGCGATGTTTCGGGCGCGGTGATGAAATCGCCCTGCGCGCCGAATTTGTGACTGCCCGCGCTGTAATAGCCGAGGCCGGGCGCGTAGAGGGCGAGTTCCATATAGCGGGCAAAACTCAGCGCGCCGCCCGCCGCGGCGATGTTGGCGCGGATCAGGTCGTTCAGTTGTAAACAGAGTGCCAGCGCCGCCGGAGTCGGGGGTGGCAGCGTTGGTTCGGGAGTGAAGGGGCGCGTCACAACGGCGGGCTCGTGATCATCGGCCTGAGAACATACCTTGGACAGGGTGTTTTAGGGTAGAGTGAACCGGGTTTCGTGAAAGGCGGGCTTGTGCAGGATACTCTCGAACAGCTGAACGACAAAGTGGCCTTGATCACCGGCTCCGCTCAACGCATCGGCGCACAGATCGCGCGCACCCTGCACGGCGCCGGGATGAAGGTCGTGTTGCATTACCGGGGTTCACAGCCGGCGGCCCAAGCGCTCGCCGCCGAATTGAACCAGTTGCGCGCCGATTCCGCGACCCTGTTGCAGGCCGACCTGTCTGACCCGGCAACACTGGCACCGCTGGTCGAAGCGGCAGCGGCGCACTGGGGTCGGTTGGACGCGCTGGTCAACAACGCCTCGACTTTCCATCCGTCCCCAATCGGCACGGTCACTCAGCCGCAATGGCATGAACTGATGGACGTTAATCTACAAGCGCCGTTTTTCCTGACGCAGGCCGCCGCTCCATTGCTGACCAAGAGCGGCGGCTGCATCGTCAACATTGCCGATATCCATGCCGACCGACCGCTCAAAGGCTACCCCGTTTATTGTATGGCCAAGGCAGGGCTGGTGATGATGACCCGCGCTCTGGCGCGCGAACTCGGGCCCGCCGTGCGGGTCAACGCCGTTGCGCCAGGCGCAATCCTGTGGCCGGAGCAGGGCCTGGACCAAGCCGCGCAGGCCAGCATACTGGCGCGGACCGCCCTGAAGCGCCAAGGTAATCCGAAGGACATTGCCAGTACGGTGCTGTTCCTGGTCCGCGATGCGGAATATATTACCGGACAGGTGCTTAGCGTGGACGGTGGGCGCTCGCTGGGCTACTGAAAGGCCCGGCTTGAGGGGCTTGTGAAGGCGGTTTCTACTACCTTGACGCTGCGTGAATCGATTGAGTATAGTGCCTTACGGCATATCCCGATTGGATATTATTCGCGGTACTATTCCGTTATAGTGCTGGAAACCTCCCGGTATGACTGCACGTTGACACGCGCTGATGCAGCAAGTATGGATTGTTCAGCGGGGAGCCGTTAACGGCAAGCAGAGCCTGGAGGCAGCAGTTATACAACAAAGTAAAACGCCTTATCACCAGATTGTTACTCACACACATGCCGTAATTAGGAGGAGGATTTTATGTCAATGTCTGCCGAAAGTATGAGTCGCGATAATCTCGACGCTTGGCTCAATACGAAACTAGACGAGCTGTTGCCGAAAAAGCTTGAAGCGATCGAAGCCGCCAAAACCCCGTCCATGTGCATCATCGCTACCAAAGGTACGCTCGACTGGGCATACCCTCCCTTTATCCTCGCCTCAACCGGCGCCGCCCTTGGCTGGGATGTGTCGATCTTCTTCACCTTCTACGGTCTGGCGCTGTTGAAGAAAGATTTCAATGCCGATGTCAGCCCGCTTGGCAATCCCGCCATGCCCATGAAGATGCCGTTTGGACCGAAGTGGTTCCAGAGCATCAACTGGAACATGCCGAACCTGATGATGGCCGGTATTCCCGGCTTCGAGAAGGTCGCCACTACCTTGATGAAGAAGACCATCAAGAACTGCGGTGTCGCCACCATAACCGAATTGCGCGAGCTGAGTTTGGAAGCCGGGGTCAAGTTCGTTGCCTGCCAGATGACAGTGGAACTGTTCGGTTTCAGTCATGACGACTTTATTCCTGAAGTGAAAGATTACGTGGGTGCAGCGAGCTTCCTGCCAGTAGCCCAGACCTCCAACGTCTGCCTGTTCATTTAAGGTCAGGGGCCTCTGACAAAGTCCATACCTGGACTTTTTCAGAGCACAGTGACAGGATTTTGCCACGGCGGCAGTACGTTAGTGGACGCTAGTTGCCCGGGAACTAACGGGCGCCACGCTACTAAGGTTATGCGAGTTGGGTTGGGGCCATGCAGTTTCGTGCTGTCAGCAGTTAACACTGATGGCACTTCGCTGGTGGATAGGGTCTTATTGTAGATTTATGGGCGCGCGCCTTGCGCGCCCTTTTTTTGTCTATCACCACACGCAGCCAACTGTCCATCCCGCTCAAGAGAGAGGGCTCCCATGGCAGCGAGCAAAAAAATCCCCAGTGGGTTCACCGGGGACTGGCACAGCAAGGCTGGTGTGTGATGGGGGTGATTAGGCCGGCTATCCTTGGCCGACCTGCAGCGCTCCTTGTTGTTAGTTGTACTTCCCAGTGCGTTCCTTGCACAATTCCCAGCGTGCGCATCCTGCGCTATCCACGTCATCCTTGATTGCTGGGAGTTCGGGATATTGCGCTGCAAGTTCAATATACGCATTAAGGAATAACTGCTAGTTTATGTAGGATTATTCTGAAAGTGGGACACACTCCGCCCATACCGATGTGAGCACCTCATGCGAACTCTTTACCCGGACATCCACTTCAATGTGCAACACAGCCTCGCGGTCGATGCCGTGCACACCCTTTATGTGGAGGAATGCGGCAATCCACAGGGCCTGCCGGTAGTATTTTTGCACGGCGGTCCGGGCGCCGGGTGCGAGCCGTATCACCGACGCTTTTTCGATCCGCAGCGTTACCGGATTGTGCTGTTCGACCAGCGCGGCTGCGGCCGCTCCACGCCCCATGCCGAACTGGCCGGCAACGACACACAGGCCCTGATCGCCGACATCGAGTTGATCCGCACACAACTCGGCATCGACCGCTGGCTGGTGTTCGGCGGTTCCTGGGGCTCAACGCTGGCGCTGGTCTATGCGCAAGCGCATCCGCAACGCGTACTCGGTTTGGTCTTGCGCGGTATCTTTCTGTGCCGGCCGCGCGACATCCACTGGTTTTATCAGGACGGCGCGAGCAACGTGTTTCCGGATTACTGGGAAGATTATCTGCGCCCGATTCCGGAGGTGGAGCACGATGACATGGTGTCCGCCTATTACCAGCGTCTCACAGGCGACGATGAAGTGGCGCGCATGGCCGCGGCCAAAGCCTGGTCCTTGTGGGAAGGCCGCGCGGCGACACTGCAGCCATCGCCCAGTGTCGTCGAGCATTTCAACGCCCCGCACACGGCGCTCAGCCTGGCGCGCATCGAATGCCATTACTTCATGCGCAACAGTTTTCTTGCACCCGACCAGATCGTGCGCGACGCACCACGGCTTGCGGACGTTCCAGGCGTGATCGTGCACGGTCGTTATGACATGGTCTGCCCCATCAACCAGGCCTTTGCGCTACATGCTGCCTGGCCGCAAGCCGAGTTGAAGGTGATCGCCGCCGCCGGCCATTCCGCCAGCGAACCCGGCATTGTCGATGCGCTGGTCAGCGCCACGGACGCCTTCGCCGCGCGCCTGACATGATCGCCCTGCTGCAACGTGTCACGCAGGCCGAGATCGCAGTCGAGGGCGCGTGCATTGCACGCATTGGTGCGGGCCTGTTGTGTTTCATCGGCGTGGAGCGCGGCGACAGTGAGCGCGAGGCCGAGCGCCTGTTGGAGCGATTGCTGACTTACCGGGTGTTTGCCGACAGCGCTGGCCGCATGAATCGCAGCTTGACCGAGACTGGCGGCAGCCTGCTGCTGGTTCCGCAATTTACCCTGGCGGCCGACACGCGCAAGGGAGCGCGACCGAGCTTCACACCCGCTGCCGCACCGGAGCAGGGCCGCGAACTGTTCGCGTATTGCTGCGTATCGGCACAACGCCGCCACGCCAGTGTGGCCTGTGGTCAATTCGCGGTGGATATGCAGGTGAGCCTGACCAATGACGGGCCGGTAACCTTCTGGTTGCAGGTCGCGCCGACGGACCCCTGATGCAGGCAATATTTTGTTCAATCTTGCCTGTCGAGCAGGTATGCTATGGGCACACCGCGCGCTCTGAAATGTGCGCACGCCCACGGCAAGTAAAAACCCCCATGACCGATCGCATAGCCAGCGTAACCCGCAACACCCTGGAAACACGCATCACCGCCATGGTTGATCTCGATGGCGCCGGCGCCGTGAACCTGCAAACCGGCGTGCCGTTCCTGGAGCACATGCTGGAACAGATCGCACGCCACGGCATGATCGACATCAGCGTCGAGGCGCACGGCGATCTGCACATCGATGCGCATCACACGGTCGAGGATGTCGGCATCACGTTGGGCCAAGCACTCAACAAGGCGCTGGTCGACAAGAAAGGCATCCGCCGCTACGGTCACGCCTATGTGCCGCTCGATGAAGCCCTGTCGCGCGTCGTGATTGATTTCTCCGGACGGCCCGGTCTCACCTATCAGGTCCAGTTTCCGCGCGCCCGCATCGGCGAGTTCGACGTCGACCTGTTTCACGAGTTCTTCCAGGGACTGGTCAATCACGCCCAGATGACGCTGCACATCGACGCGCTACGCGGCGATAACGCCCACCACATCGCCGAAACCATTTTCAAAGCCTTTGGCCGCGCGCTGCGCATGGCGGTGGAAATCGATCTGCGCATGCAAGGCGTGGTGCCATCCACCAAAGGGAGCCTGTAAGCGGCCACGCGCCGCACAGCCCGCGTTTCCGGATCCACGACCAGTCTTCCAATGAGCAGCATCGCGGTCATCGACTATGGCATGGGCAATCTCCGCTCAGTCACCAAGGCGCTGGAACACGTCGCTGCCGGCGCGCGCGTGGTGCTGACGCATGACGCCGAGGCGATTCGACAAGCCACGCACGTGGTGTTTCCCGGCCAGGGCGCGGCACGCGAATGCATGGCCGAGATCCGCCGTCTTGGGCTCGACACCGTCGTGAGCGAAGTGGCGCGCAGCAAGCCGTTTCTGGGAATCTGCATGGGCCTGCAGGTACTTATGGATCACAGCGACGAGAACGATGGCACCGATTGCCTGGGCCTGATACCCGGCCAAGTGCGGCGCTTCGCGCCACCGGCCGGGGCTGACAGCGGCGCGCGCCTCAAGGTACCGCAGATGGGCTGGAACCAAGTGCACCAGACCTGCGCGCATCCACTGTGGCAGGACATCGCGCAGGACAGCCGTTTCTATTTCGTGCACAGCTATTATGTCGCACCGGAATCGGATGATCCCGTGGCAGGCCGTACCCGCTATGGCATTGACTACGCCGCCGTACTCGCGACCGGCAGTCTGTTCGCGGTGCAGTTCCATCCCGAGAAGAGTCAGCGCGCCGGCTTGACACTGCTCGCCAACTTCGTACGCTGGGACGGCAAGCGCTAAGACTTTGCGCGCAGCGAAATGTGATTTACGATTAAACCGACCTCACCATGCCTTATCCAAACAAACCACCCCTGCCCGCCCAACTCGATACACACATCGATGATCCAGCCGAGGATTTTCCATGCTGTTGATACCCGCGATTGATCTGAAAGACGGTAAATGTGTACGCCTGCGCCAGGGGCGCATGGAGGATGAAACGATCTTCTCTGACGATCCTGTCGACGTGGCGGGCCGTTGGGTCGCGGCCGGCGCGCGGCGCCTGCACATCGTCGACCTGAACGGCGCCTTCGCCGGGCGCCCGGTCAATGCTGAGGTGATCCGTCGCATCGCCGCCGCCTATCCCGATCTTCCCATCCAGGTTGGCGGCGGTATCCGTGACGAAGAAACCGTGCAGGCCTATCTGGATGCCGGTGTGAGCTTTGTCATCATCGGCACCAAGGCCGTCAGCACACCACACTTCGTCAATGATTTGTGCGTGGAGTTTCCCGGCCATGTTCTGGTTGGCCTGGACGCACGCGACGGCAAGGTCGCCATCGACGGCTGGTCCAAGCTCTCGCACCACAACGTCGTCGAAGTCGCTCAGCGCTTCGAACGCGATGGCGTCGAGGCCATCATCTACACCGACATCGGCCGCGACGGCATGATGGCCGGCCCAAACATCGATGCCACCGCCGAACTGGCGCGCGCCATCAGCATTCCGGTGATCGCCTCCGGCGGCGTCACACGCCTTGACGACATCCGTAGCCTGTCCGCCGTGGCCAATGAAGGCATCATGGGTGCCATCATCGGTCGCGCGCTGTATGAAGGCACGATTGACCTCGCGGAAGGGCAGAAGCTCGCCGATGAGCTCGCGGGTGAATGATTGCATGACAACCTCGAAGACAGAACGCAGTTTTTTCTGCATTGAATTGCCATGGGCCTAGCCAAACGCATCATCCCTTGCCTCGACGTCGACAAAGGTCGCGTCGTCAAAGGCGTGCGCTTTCTGGATATCCGCGACGCCGGCGATCCAGTGGAGATCGCGCGCCGCTACGATGAAGAAGGCGCCGATGAGCTGACCTTCCTCGACATCACCGCGAGTTCCGATCAGCGCGACACGATAGTGCATGTGGTCGAACAGGTGGCGAGCCAGGTGTTCATCCCGCTTACCGTCGGCGGCGGCATCCGCGTGGTCGCCGACATCCGCCGCATGCTCAATGCCGGTGCCGACAAGGTCGGCATCAACACCGCCGCGGTGAGCAATCCCGAGTTCGTCAGAGAGGCGTCCACGCGTTTCGGTTCGCAGTGCATTGTCGTCGCGATTGATGCCAAGCGTGTCAGCGCCCCAGGTACGCCGGCGCGCTGGGAGATCTTCACCCACGGCGGGCGCAAAGCCACCGGCCTCGACGCCATCGAATGGGCGCGGCGCATGGCCGAGTACGGCGCCGGCGAACTACTGCTCACCAGTATGGACCGCGACGGCACACGCGAGGGCTTCGATCTGGCGCTGACCCGCGCCATCAGCGAGGCCGTTGACATCCCGGTGATCGCGTCCGGCGGCGTCGGCAATCTCGATCACCTCGCCGAAGGCATCCTGCAAGGCAAGGCCGATGCCGTGCTGGCCGCCAGCATCTTCCACTTCGGTGAGTACACCGTCGCCCAAGCCAAGCACCACATGGCGGAACGCGGCATCGAAGTGCGTCTGTAGAGACTGCTCACCCTCACCCTTTGTCGAAGATTGGGGGTGAGAGCCGCGCACCCCGGCAAACCCAAGCGCACAGCGCCAGCTTTTCCCGCAGGCAAATGCAGCGCGCTTGGAGTATGATCCTGATATCAACTTAGACGTTTTTGCGGCTTTGCGTGAGCAGGGTTCTCCCGATCATGTCCGACAACTGGCTGGATGAAATTCACTGGGGCACCGACGGCTTGGTTCCCGCCATCGCCCAGGAGGTCGGCAGCGGTACTGTGCTGATGGTGGCCTGGATGAACCGCGAGGCGCTGGCGCTCACCGCCCGCGAAGGTCGCGCCATCTATTGGTCACGTTCGCGCGGCAAGCTGTGGCGCAAGGGCGAGGAGTCCGGCCATGTACAACTCATCAAGGACATCCGCCTGGATTGCGACAACGATGTGGTGCTGCTCAGCGTCGAACAGCGGGGCGGCATCGCCTGCCACACCGGCCGTCACAACTGTTTCTTCAAACAACTGCGTGATGAATCCTGGGTCAGCGTCGAGCCGGTGCTGAAAGACCCGAAGCAGATTTACAGATAACGCGCCGCCGCGACGACCATGAACGATATATTGCAACAACTGTCCGAGGTCCTGGAGCAGCGCAAAGGCGCCGATCCGGCCAGTTCCTATGTGGCCGGCTTGTACGCCAAGGGGCTGGACGCGATCCTGAAAAAGATCGGCGAGGAAGCCACCGAGACAGTGATCGCCGCAAAGGGCGGTGACGCGCAGCAGATCATCTACGAAACCGCCGACCTGTGGTTTCACACGCTGATTATGCTGGCGCAACAGGGTCTGGGCCCGCAGGCGGTGCTGGAGGAATTGCAGCGCCGCTTCGGCCTGTCCGGCAATGAAGAGAAATCGCGCCGCGGTCAGAGCGGCGCCTGATTGGCATGAGGAGATAGACATGGGTATCGGCTTCAAAGAACTGGTGGTGATTTTGATCATCGTGCTGGTGTTGTTCGGCGCCAAGCGCCTGCGCAGCATCGGTACCGACCTGGGCGGCGCCATCAAGGGCTTCCGCAAGGCGGTGAAGGAAGGCGACGAAGAAGCCAATGAGCCGGAGGCCGGCGCCAAACCCGAAGGCCGCGTCATTGAAGGCGAAGCGGCCACCAAGCCAAACGACAAGGTCAACAGCTGAGGCCTGATTCGCCGAGCGCGCCGTCATGTTCGAGATCGGATTCTGGGAGCTGGTGATGATCATGGTCATCGCCCTAATAGTGCTCGGGCCGGAGCGCCTGCCGGAAGTGGCGCGCACCGTCGGGCGTTGGGTGGGCAAAGCACGCGGCATGGTGCGCAGCGTCAAAGCCGAAATCGATCGCGAACTTGCCGCCGAAGAACTGCAGCGCGTACTTAGCAAGCAAGCTGCCAGTGTCGATCCCTTCGAAATGATCGAGAAGGCGGCAACGCCCACACCAACACCAACTCCAACAGCCGCACCGGTTCAAGAGCAATCCCCGTCCGCACCCGCCGACAGCGCCGCACATGACCGGCAGTCCTGAGAACGCCGGCCCCGAGGCCGGCCATGAACAGCCCTTTATTTCGCATCTCCTGGAATTGCGCACGCGCCTGCTGCGCATTGTGATTGTGGTTGTGGTGCTGATCGGCGCAGTGTCGCCGTTCGCCAATCCGCTGTATACGCTGCTGGCCGGACCGCTACTCGCGCATCTGCCCAAGGGCGGCCAGATGATTGCCATCGAGGTGGGCGCGCCGTTCATGGCGCCCTTCAAATTGGCGGCGGTAGTCGCCGTATTCATCGCCATCCCTTATATTCTTTACCAGATATGGGGCTTCATCGCGCCAGGCCTCTACAAGCATGAGCGGCGCATGGCGCTGCCGCTGCTGGTCACCAGCACCCTGCTGTTCTACCTCGGCGCGGTCTTCGCCTATTTCGTGGTGTTTCCGCTGATGTTCAAATTCCTCACCAGCACCGTGCCCGACGGCGTGGCGATGATGACCGACATCAACCACTACCTGGATTTCACGCTCAGTCTGTTTGTCGCCTTCGGCGTCGCCTTCGAAACGCCGGTGGCGACCTTCCTGCTGGTGTGGATGGGTGTGATCAGTATCGAGAAGTTGGTGGCGATGCGCTCGTATATCATCGTCGCCGCCTTCGTGATCGGCGCGATACTCTCGCCGCCCGATCCGGTGTCGCAGACCATGATGGCCTTGCCGATATGGTTTTTGTTCGAGCTGGGACTGTGGGGTGCGCGCCTCTTTATGCGCAACCGACCGGCGCCGGAAACCGGCACCGAGGTCACCATCAAGCCGCCCTCCGAATAAACGCGCGCTCCGGTAGCGCGGGAGCGCATTACGCGCGGAATATGAAAAACACCGCGCCCATCAGACAGCATCCCGCCCACAGAAAATCGAGCTTGATCGGCTGGTGCATGTAATACACCGCGAACGGCACGAACACCGACAGCGCGATCACTTCCTGCAGTATCTTCAACTGTGACAGATTGAATTGCGTGTACCCGACGCGGTTGGCAGGCACCTGCAGGAGATATTCAAACAGCGCGAGACCCCAACTGGCGAAGGCGGCCACATACCAGGCGCGGCCGCCAAGATTGCGCAGATGCGCATACCAGGCGAAGGTCATGAAGACGTTCGAGAGCGTCAGCAGCAGGGCGGTTTGCAGAAACACCGACATGCGGTCACCTGGCCGGGCGGGTCGTGCGTGTCACAGCGCTTTGTAGCGCATGCGCGTGCCGTGCAGCAGCGACAGGGTGATTTCCTGTGCCGTCAGTTCGCGCGGAAAATAAGTGCCGGAGATCTTCGCGCCATTGATGCTGGCGCCCTCCAGACAGCTGCTGGAAAAATCCACGCCGCGCAGGTCGCATTGGCGGAAGTAGCTGTTGCTGAAATCCAGTCCCGCTGCGTCCAGGCCGCGCAGGTCCAGGCCGCGTAGGTCGCTGGCGGTGAGATCGCACTGCTCACCCTTGGCCTTGCGCGCATTGAAGTCTTTGACATTACCGTCGCGCAGCAATTGGTAGAGCGGATCATTATAGTTGGGGGGTTTCAGTGCCATGGCTCACCTCTGAGTCGGGATTGAAAGTGTACAGGGGGCGGTCGGCTGCCGCGCGCATCAGGTGCGCACGCTCTTGATCGTGGCAATCTTCTCCAACTCGCTGTCGGACGGCAGCGCGGCCGTAAAACTGAACTGCGAGAACGAGGTGCTGGTGGCGATCAGCAGAGTCAGGCACACATAGCGCAGGTCCATGCCGGAGTTGAGAACCAGGATGCTGCCGACGTCGTACATCGCGGCGGGGACAATCAGCGACTCGAGGACCGGGTCGGTGCCGTTGTTGGCGATCAGGGCGCGAAAATACTCGCCGCCTGTGCCCACGCCGGCGATGGCGCGCACCGCCACAGCGACCGCTTCATCGGCGATGCGCATGATGCCGATTTCCAGTGCGTCATCTACCTGACAGCGCAGCCAGCGCAGTGTGCCCAGGCGCCATTCCGATTCCGCATCGGCCTCGGATTTGTAGGCCACCAGTTCACCGACACGGGTCTGGACCTTGCACTGTCCGTCGCACGCCAGGCACAGTCCGCCCGCGCCAAGGTTTTTCAAGCGCAGCACCTTGGTATGGTACGCGGTGTCGCGGCGATCCTTGGCCGATGCAGTGAGGGTGGTGGTGCTATGGATCTTGTGCCAGATGTCCAGCTCCGGACTGTCGACATCGAATTGCGAAACGCGCGGCTGGTGCACGCCGCGCGCCAAGCGCTCATTCTCGTCCTGCATTTTCCAGTGCAGGTTTTCTTTGGGGACCAGCGACAGCGTCGAGAGCGCCACTGTCGACAGGCTCTCGCCGCGGTGCAGGCGCACCTCGTCGCGTTCCGGTTGAAAGGCTATCTCGCCGGCGATGAAGTGATGGCAGGCGCTCAAACCGATGCAGGTATAGACGCGCGCCTGGCGGGGGGAGCGGGGGATTTTGCGATCGACACGGCCACCCCAGGCGGATTTGAGACGCAGCAGCCGGTCACGTCGCAGCCGCTCGGAAAGTTTTACGGGCAGTTCCTCGCCGCTGTCCGGGTCGCGGGCCGGCGCAATCTTTTTTATCTGCTGCGCCAGCGCCGCAACCAGCCCGTGCAGATCGATGAGGCGCGCCTCGGCGGGAGCAATGCGGTTGTCGGCGCTGCAATAGTGCGGTGCCGAGTTACCGGCCAGATCGACCAGGAATTTACCTGCCAGACTGCTGCCCGCTTGCGGCGTGAGCAGTGCGCAGAGTCTGCTCCATGTCTGCAATTCCTGGTGTACCGTATCGGCCTCGCCGGGCATCAGATGGTAAGGGTTGGCCAGGGCCAGCAGGACGATGCGCAGATAGGCCAGTGTGACCAGTCGCTGCGCGCTGTCCTCGTGGCCGCCGTATTCGGCCAGTGCGGCCGGTTCCAGATGCTGCTCGGCATAGTAATACAGACGGTGCAGCTCACCCCAGGTGGCGGGTGGGTCGGCTTCGTGCAGCAGGTATTTGCCGAGCACCAACTGCCCGAGGTAATGCGCCGCGCGCGGCAGTGCATTGAGCAGCATCTGATGCTCGGCCGGACTGCGCGCCACGGTATTGAACAGCTCGATGAGGATGATCTTGTAGGCGTAGGCCATCTCCTCCAGCAGATCGTGCACCATGACCGCATGGACGCGGTTGCGGGACGAAAGCGGCAGCACCGCGCCGAGGTAGCGGGACTTGATGGTTTCGATCAGGGCATCCACCGGCGGGCGCAGGATTTCGCAGGCAGCGTAACGCAGCGCTGCGCCGAGTAGGATGCGGTTACTGCGTCGCAACTGTTCCAGGAGCTGCTGCGCGGTTTGCGTGGTGTTGGCGAGTGGCAGACCATGGAGCCAGGTCTGCAAAGCGGACGGTTGC
>JBGPWJ010000138.1:0-7007 GCA_041492115.1 Gammaproteobacteria bacterium | reverse complement strand
CCTGTGGCGGATGTCGCTGTCACCTGCACCGGTTATCAGGCCACCACCGGCGAGGCGATGGCCATGGGCGAACGCACACCGGTGGCGCTGCTCAACGCGCCGGCCTCGGGCCGCCTCGCGATCGGCGAAGCCATCACCAATCTCGCCGCCGCGCGCATCGGCAAACTCAGCGACGTGAAACTCTCCGCCAACTGGATGGCCGCCGCCGGCCATCCCGGCGAAGAGGCCGCGTTGTTCGACACGGTGAAAGCCGTCGGCCTGGAGCTGTGTCCGGCGCTCGGCCTGTGCATCCCGGTCGGCAAGGATTCGCTGTCAATGAAGACGGTATGGCAAGAGCAGGGTGAGGCGCGTGCTGTCACCGCGCCGCTGTCGCTGATCATCTCGGCGTTCGCGAAGGTGCTGGACGTGCGCAAGACGCTCACGCCGCAGCTGCGCACGGATTGCGGCGGCACTGATCTGATCCTCATTGATCTCGGCAAAGGCAAGCACCGCCTCGGTGGTTCAGCGCTGGCGCAGGTCTATGGCAAGGTCGGGCGCAACGCGCCCGATCTCGAAGAAGCACAGGCGCTGCGCGACTTCTTCGACGTCATCCAAAATCTGAATGATGCGGGCCTGCTGCTTGCTTATCATGACCGTTCCGATGGCGGTCTGTTCGCGACGCTGTGTGAGATGAGCTTTGCCGGTCGAGTCGGTGTGAGCGTGGCGTTGGACGCGCTCGGCAATGATCCGCTCGCCGCCGTTTTCAGCGAAGAACTCGGCGCCGTCGTGCAGGTGCGTCGCAGTGACTCGATAAAGGTGCAGGAGCAGCTCAAGCGCGCAGGATTGTCGCGCCACAGTATCGTGCTCGGCAGCTTGAATGACAGCGACCGTGTGGTGTTCACGCACGCCGGCAAGGAATGGCTCGCCGCGCCGCGCCGCGCATGGCAGCGCGCCTGGTCGGAAACGAGTTATCGCATGCAGTCGCTGCGCGACAACCCCGCGTGCGCGCAACAGGAATACGACTGCCTGCTCGATGCCGGCGATCCGGGTCTTGGCGCGACACTCACATTCGATAGCAACAAAGACATCACTGTGCCGTACATCAACAAAGGCGCGCGCCCGCGCGTCGCCGTACTGCGCGAGCAGGGCGTCAACGGCCAGATCGAAATGGCCGCCGCCTTCGACCGCGCCGGCTTCGAGGCTGTCGATGTGCACATGAGCGACATCATCGCCGGGCGTGTTACGCTCAAAGACTTCATCGGATTGGCCGCCTGCGGCGGCTTCTCGTATGGCGACGTGCTCGGCGCCGGCGGCGGCTGGGCCAAATCGATTTTGTTCAACAGCCGCGCCCGCGATGAGTTCGCCGCGTTCTTTGCACGCGGGGATAGCTTTGGCCTCGGCGTGTGCAATGGCTGTCAGATGATGTCCAATCTGCATGAGATCATCCCCGGCAGTGAACTGTGGCCACGCTTTGTGCGCAACGCGTCGGAGCAGTTCGAGGCGCGGCTGGTGATGGTCGAGGTGCTGGAATCACCGTCGCTGTTCTTTCAGGGGATGACAGGTTCGAAGTTGCCGATTGTGGTGGCGCATGGGGAAGGCCGCGCGGAATTTTCAGAAGCGAACGGCGCGCAACGCGTGTTGGCTGCTGGCTTGGTCGCGTTACGCTACCTCGACAACCACGGCCGCCCCACTGAAACCTATCCCGCCAATCCAAATGGCACACCACTGGGCATCACCAGCCTGACCAACACCGACGGCCGCTTCACTATCCTCATGCCGCACCCGGAGCGCTTGTTCCGCAGCGTGCAGTTCTCCTGGCGTCCCGATAGCTGGGGCGAAGATGGCCCCTGGTTGCGGCTGTTCCGGAATGCGCGGGTGGCGGTGGGTTGAGGAGAGCGGCAGACACGGGTTGATTGAAGCGGGTGTCCGGGAAAGCGGGGCAGGATCACGGGCCGTACTTTGCCCGTTGGCAGATCTCGCTGTGTAAGCCCAACCCATTGTGCGTTTACGGCCAATTCCGGCCATTCAGTAACGCTCAGGTTCTGCTGCGGGCCCGCGAAGTGGGACCGTCGGCTGGAACCTATTGTTATGAGTCATTACGCTCACTGGTTCGCGGCGCTCGCCCACCAGACGGAAGTACGAGTGAGACCGTGAATTTCACCTTCGTAACTGCGACCTGTTCCGCACCTGTCTCGTTCTTCTTACCGAGGCTAATGCTGCCAAGAAACACACCGATACCCTCAGCCGAGCCAGACTTGTCTGTAGATGTTAGACCGACATCGAAGACTACCTCTTGCGGCATCGCATGGTCATAGTTGTTCCGCTGGCCATCTTTTTGGAACGAAAGGTTTGATGGATTCACAATACCGCCGCGTGCCTTAATGCTTTCTTGCGCCATCGCCGCACCTTCAACTATTTGTTCGAGCGTTTCTCTTACAAACTCTTTTAGTTCCATATGGACCGTTCCTTAAGACTCATAACGTAAAATTGAGGGGCAGCCCGCTTCTGGGCTGTCCCTCTCGAATGATGGGTTGGGCCTATTTCTTTGCGGCATCTGCTTCAGCCATGAGAAGAATGCTGCTGGCGGTCAGGTTTAGAGCATAACGCGCAAAATATTCTGGGACTGCAATGGTCTCAGTACCTTGGCCATGCCCACCCAGTTTGTTTCGTACCGTTGGCAACCCACTTTCCAGTAATGACCTAACCGCGCCCATTTGAGACTCCAGAAATGAGGGAAACAGCTCTTGGCTAAGGCAGATATTAATCAGTGCTTTTGCAGTATTTGTCGGCTGGGTTTTCCACCCACGTTTTGCACAAATTGCCTTCAGAGTGCTTTCAAATGATTTCAGTGCGTCGACTAGGCATTCTTTGTAACGCCCATGACGGTAATGCTCATGGGCTTTCAAAAATTCTTCGTTCGCACCTTCATATTTACTGTCACGAAGGATTGCCAGAGTTGGTTTTACCGCTTCTGAATGGATGAAATCAGAGTCAACGCGTATTAGCTCAGATGATTCGAACTGAAACCCTATTCCATGTTCCTTGAATCTGCCGTTTAACTCAGCAATTGCATCGTCGGGTTCAATTTTTGCCCCGCTATTGTGCGGATAATGATCCCTGACATAAGTGTCAATGAGCTTGAATGAAAGCTCTATTACGTCGAGGGCTCTTTCGACTGACTCTTCTGCCAAGAAAAAATTGAAGACTGAGTCAGCCAATGAGCGAGGGCGCTTGGTGAGATCAAACACCCCGTACTCACGACATAGAGTGTCGTTAATAAACTCGTAGGTCTTTGATGCATGTTCGCTGCCGTAATAATCAACTCCAAGTGCATCACGAATGATGTGGACGATCTGAACTCGAAGCGAATTTGGGAGGTCGTCATAGATATAGACATCGAGTAACTCGCCCCGAAGCCTGCTTTGACGTTTAGAGAAAAGATCAAATATTCCCATAGTTCAGTATCCTGATGCCCAACAGTACAATAGACGGATTACGTAGTATTGAGTGATAGGTGGCCGCCGCCTATCGTGCGAATGACAGATACCGTTTGGTATTGAAGAAGGGGGGTGCATATCCATGGCTCCTTAGTGCCGGTTCTTGTTCCGCTTAGCTTCTCGCGTGCTGGCGAGGATTGCAACCATGGGCACTTTAATAGTGATATTTGCACTGGTGCGACCGGCTGTTTTGGGTCGAAACTCGCCGATCGGACACTGTCTGTCAGAATAGTCTGGTTAACTATATTTTGCCGCACGCAGCATACTCAACGCCACCGCCTCCGCCACCTTGATGCCATCCACCGCCGCGGAGAGGATGCCGCCTGCATACCCCGCACCTTCGCCGGCCGGATAGAGACCGCGGGTATTGATGCTCTGGCAATCGTCATCGCGCTTGATGCGGATGGGCGAGGAGGTGCGGGTCTCAACGCCGGTGAGTACCGCATCGTGCATGGCAAAGCCTTTTATCTGTTTATCAAAAGCGGGCAGTGCTTCGCGGATCGCTTCGATCGCGTAATCCGGCAGGCTGGTGGAAAGATCGCCCAGGCGCACGCCAGGCGTATAGGACGGCACGACGGAGCCGAGTGCTGTGGAAGGCCGGCCGGTGATGAAGTCCCCGACCAATTGGCCGGGGGCTTCATAGCTTGCGCCGCCCAATGCAAAGGCGCGGCGTTCCCACTGCCGCTGTAATTCGATGCCGGCCAGAGGATGCCCCGGATAATCATCGGGGGTGATGCCCACCACAATCGCGCTGTTGGCATTGCGCTCGTTGCGCGAGTACTGACTCATGCCGTTGGTGACTACGCAGCCGGCCTCGGAGGTTGCCGCCACCACGGTGCCGCCGGGACACATGCAGAAGCTGTACACCGAGCGGCCGTTGCGGCAGTGGTGGACCAGTTTGTAATCGGCCGCACCCAGCAGTGGATTGCCCGCCTGCTCGCCAAAGCGGCAATGGTCAATGAGAGACTGAGGATGTTCGATACGAAAGCCGATGGAAAAGGGTTTTGCCTCGATGTAGACACCCCGGTCATAGAGCATCTGGAAAGTATCGCGGGCGCTGTGACCCACCGCCAGCACCAGATGATCGCAGGCGATGTGTTGACCGCCGGCCAGCAGCACACCACGCACCTGACCATTGTTGATAAGGATATCCTCAACACGACTCTGAAAGCGGATTTCGCCGCCCAGTGCAGCAATGCCGGCACGCATCTTCTCCACCATGGATACCAGTTTGAAGGTGCCGATGTGGGGCTTGCTCACATAAAGAATTTCAGGCGGCGCGCCCGCCTTGACGAACTCGGTGAGGACTTTGCGGCCGCGGTGCATGGGATCTTTGATCTGACTGTAGAGCTTGCCGTCGGAGAAGGTGCCGGCGCCGCCTTCGCCGAACTGCACATTCGATTCCGCGTTGAAGACCTTTTCGCGCCACAGGCCAAAGGTATCTACGGTGCGTTCGCGCACGGCCTTGCCGCGCTCCAGGATGATGGGCCTGAACCCCATCTGCGCCAGGATCAGCCCCGCGAACAAACCGCAGGGTCCGGTACCGATAACCACCGGCCGTGACGCCAGGTCCGGCGGCGCCTGAGCCACAAAGTGGTAGCGGGTATCGGGCGCGGCTTTCACATGGGGATCGTCATGCAGACGTTGCAGGATCTCCGCCTCCTGACGCACCTCCACATCGATGCTGTAGATCAGCACAATGGCGCTGCGCTTGCGGGCGTCATAACTGCGTTTGGCAATGGCATAGCCCAGCAAGTCCTCGGACGATATGCCAAGCTTCACAAGGATGGATGACCTGATGGCACTCTCAGGGTGATCCAGCGGGAGTTTCACATCGGTCAGACGCAGCATGCGCGGTATCCTGGATAACTGTGTAACGGCGTGTCTCTGACTCGTCGTTACAGTAAAAAAGAACAGTCACACTCTGCGCGAGAGAACCCTCGTAGGGGCGGGTCTAAGACCCGCCCCTACGATACTTCGGGATTAAGCAAGTGCCATTCGTCGGAGATTCTTGAGTTAATAATCGTCGGGATCCGGTGCTGTCAGGAATGAGTATTCTACCCTAACTGCTACGGTTCAAACACATGCCCGCCATGCGCATCGATATCCGGGTTTCGGTTTTATCGGTTACACTGGAGTCACGGGGTCGTCGGAAGTGTGTGGGTCAACCCGCAAGAGAAACGTAACGCCCTATGAACGTACAAACACTAACAGACGATTCGATTATCGAGCACACCAAAATATGGATCGAGTCGGTAATCATTGCCTGTGATTTCTGCCCTTTTGCGGGACGCGAGTTTGCACGCAACAGCATTCGTTACAGCGTGATCCGGGGTGGTGAGATTGCACGCTGTCTTGAGTCGCTGATCGAGGAATGTGTCCTGCTGGATGCGGAAACCGATATCGAGACAAGTCTGCTGCTGCTTCCTGACGCGTTTGCCGACTTTGATGATTTTATTGACCTTGTGGGAATCGCTGATGCGTTGTTGATCGAGCAGGGCTACGAAGGCATTTACCAATTGGCCAGTTTCCACCCGGACTATTGTTTCGCCGATCAGGACGTGAACGATCCTGCCAATTATACCAATCGTTCGCCCTATCCGACGCTGCATCTGCTCAGAGAAGCGAGTCTTGAACGTGTGTTGGGGGATCACCCCAACCCCGATCTGATTCCGCAACGTAATATTGATTTTGCCAGGCGTCAGGGCCTGGAAAAGATGCACGCACTGCTGGAGGCATGCATCCGACCGAAGAGCCCGAAACATGACTGAACTGAAAGTCAGCGAACTGGCTATTTATCCGGTGAAATCGTTCGCACGGATAACGCTGCAGGCCGCATCGGTGCAGCATTTCGGTTTGGAGAATGACCGCCGTTGGATGGTGATCGATGCCAGCGGAAAATTTCTCACGCAGCGCCAGCACGCGCGGATGTGTCTCGTAAATCCCGCATTACAGGGTGAGGAGTTACGCCTGCGGGCTGAGGGCATGCCGGAATTGACCGTGCCTCGTCCCGCAGGCCGGGACAGACGTCGGGTCACTGTCTGGGATGATCAGTGCAACGCGCTCGATTGCGGTGATGATGTCGCCGCCTGGTTGCCCCGGTTTCTCGCAATCGACTGCCGGTTGGTGTTTTTCCCGGATGATGAAGTGCGCGCCGTGGATCCACGTTATGCGCAGCCCGGCGATCGGACCGCATTCAGTGATGGTTTTCCGCTGCTGCTCATCTCGCAAGCGTCGCTGGATGAGCTGAACAGCCGTCTCGAGACACCGATATCCATGCTGCGCTTCCGTCCCAATCTGGTGGTGCAGGGCTGTGCTGCCTTTGCCGAGGATCACTGGAAGGAAATGCGCATAGGCGATCTGAGATTCCGTATTGTCAAACCGTGCAGCCGCTGCATCATCCCCAGCATAGACCCGGCAACCGGCGAACGCGGCCCGGAACCTCTGCGCACACTGGCGAGTTACCGAAAGCGTGGAGATAAGATCTATTTCGGTCAGAACGTCATCGCGGATGGACAAGGGGAAATACGT
>JBGPWJ010000095.1:0-9310 GCA_041492115.1 Gammaproteobacteria bacterium | reverse complement strand
GTAGCCCTTGGTCACCGCCTTGGTGGTGTTGCCCACCGCGTCCAGCGGGTCGGTGATCGCACGGATCTTGGACGGGAGCTCGGCCATCTCTGCGATACCGCCGGCGTTGTCGGTGATCGGGCCGTAGGCGTCGAGCGCGACGATGATGCCGGTCATGGAGAGCATGGACGTGGCCGCGATGGCGATGCCGTACAGGCCGGCCAGCTCATACGCGCCCCAGATGCTGGCGCAGACGGCGAGTACCGGGGCCGCCGTGGATTTCATCGAGACACCGAGACCGGCGATGACGTTGGTGCCATGACCGGTGGTGGAAGCCTCGGCGATGTGTTTCACCGGACCGTATTCGGTGGCGGTGTAGTACTCGGTGATCACCACCATCGCGGCGGTCAGCGCAAGGCCGATCAGCGCCGCGCCATACAGCGACATGACGCTGTGCTCGCCACTGCCCATCAGCCACTGCGTGATCGGATAGAAAGCGGCGGCGGAAATCACACCGGCTACCATCAGGCCGCGATACAGCGCGTTCATGATCTTGCCGCCCGGGCGTGCCTTGACGAAGAAGGTGCCGATGATCGACGCGATGATGGACACACCGCCCAGCGCCAGCGGATAGAGCACGGCATTGACGCCGGCGTCTTTGAGAATCAGCGTGCCGAGCAGCATGGTGGCGATCAGCGTGACCGCGTAGGTCTCGAACAGGTCGGCGGCCATGCCGGCGCAGTCGCCGACGTTGTCACCGACGTTGTCGGCGATCACCGCCGGGTTGCGCGGGTCATCCTCGGGGATGCCGGCTTCAACTTTACCCACCAGATCGGCGCCGACGTCCGCGCCTTTGGTGAAGATGCCGCCGCCGAGTCGTGCGAAGATCGAGATCAGCGAACCGCCGAAGCCCAGACCGACCAGTGGTTTGATGATGTCAACGGTGAGCGCACCCTCGGCCGCGCTGGCGGCGAGGTAGGCGTAATAGCCGGCCACGCCGAGCAGGCCCAGACCGACAACCAGCAGGCCGGTGATGGCGCCGCCGCGGAAGGCCACGGCGAGTGCGGCATTGAGTCCGCCGCGCGCCGCTTCCGCGGTGCGAATGTTGGAACGCACCGAGATATTCATGCCGATGAAGCCGGCGAGTCCCGACAGTACCGCGCCGATGCCGAAGCCGATGGCCGTCTTGGCGCCGAGCGCCACGAAGATCACCACGAACAGCACGGCGCCGACAATGCCGATGGTGGTGTACTGGCGATTCAGGTAGGCCTGCGCGCCTTCCTGTACGGCCGCGGCGATTTCCCGCATGCGGTCATTGCCGGTGGGCTTGGCGAGAATCCATTGGACCGAGAGACCGCCATAGATCAGCGCCAGGACGGCGCATCCGAGAGCGAACAGTAGAGCAGTAGGCATGAGACATTCTCCGTCGTGGATGTTATTAAATAAGTCTGTTCAAATCTTGAACGCCGTGCCCGGTTCAAAACCGAACACGGTTTGCAGATTCATTTCGCGGATCAACTGATCGACGGCCCCCTGGCCGTGTTCGCGCGCCACTTCGATCAGGATCAGCTTGGCCGAATTGCGGTTGTAGCCGCCGCCCATGCTGACCTGCACGGCGAGCAATTCTCTGGCTTTATCCAGTGTCATCGTTTGACCCCGATCAATGTAGGGCGCAATACGCTGCGCTGTTGCGCCCTACAGCTATTTCTTCAACTCATACTTGGTCTTGAGCTTCTTCGCCACGGCAACATTCTTCAACTGCACATACTGCGGCATACCGTTCTTGTAGGGCGGGTAGTCCTCGCCCAGGATCAGCGGCTGCAGGTAGGTGCGGCAGGCGTCGGTGATGCCGAAGCCGTCCTTGGTGATGAAATTGCGCGGCATCATTTTTTCGACGTTGGCGACATTGGCCAGATCGGCGACGCCGATCTTCCACTTGTAGGGCTTGTTGGAGATGCGCACCACGGTCGGCATTACGGAGTTCTTGCCCTTCAGCGCGAGTTCCACGGCGGACTTGCCGAGCGCGTAGGCCTGATCAACATCCGACTTCGATGCGATGTGACGCGCGGCGCGCTGTAAATAGTCCGCGACGCCCCAGTGATACTTGAGCCCCAATCCTTCGCGGATGATGTTGGCCACGACCGGCGCGACGCCGCCCAATTGCGCATGACCGAAGGCATCGCGCAGACCCTGATCGGCGAGGAACTTGCCGTCGGCAGTGTGCACGCCTTCCGACACCACCACTGAGCAGTAGCCGTATTTCTTCACCATCGCGTTGACTTTGGCGAGGAACTTGGTCTGATCGAAGGCGACTTCCGGGAACAGGATCACGATCGGCAGATCCAGCTCCTTGTCGGCGGCGAGGCCACCGGCCGCGGCGATCCAACCGGCATGACGGCCCATGACTTCCAGCACGAACACCTTGGTCGAGGTCTTGCACATGGACGCGACATCGAAGGTGGCCTCGCGCGTCGAGACGGCGATGTACTTGGCCACCGAACCGAAGCCCGGGCAGTTGTCGGTGATCGGCAGGTCATTGTCCACGGTCTTGGGCACGTGGATGGCCTGGATCGGGAAGCCCATGGTGTCGGATATCTGCGAGACTTTGAGGCAGGTGTCGGCGGAATCGCCGCCGCCGTTGTAGAAGAAGTAACCGATGTTGTGCGCTTTGAAGACCTCGATCAGGCGCTCGTACTCGGCGCGGTTCTGCTCCAGGCTTTTCAATTTGAAGCGGCAGGAGCCGAAAGCGCCGGAGGGCGTGTAGCGCAACGCGGCGATGGATTTGGCGGATTCCTTGCTGGTATCGATCAGTTCCTCGGTGAGTGCGCCGATGATGCCGTTGCGGCCGGCGTAGACCTTGCCGATCTGGTCCTTGTGCTTGCGGGCGGTCTCGATGACGCCGCAGGCCGAGGCATTGATGACGGCGGTGACGCCGCCGGACTGGGCGTAAAAAACATTTTTCTTGGCCATCAGTAAATCTCTCCGAAGCTAATCTCCCTCTCCCCCATTTTGGGAGAGAGGGTTGGGGTGAGGGGGAATCGAATCTCGCTACTCGCTACTCGCTACTGAATTTCTCTGGCTTTCATGGTCGGCCTGCAGGCGCAGCAAGGTCAGCACGCACTCGCCGAGATCCGTGTACTCGGTGATGCCGGTGCCGTACTGTTCGCGGGCACTGTAGAAGAACTGGTTGCGGAAGCGTTCCGGGCCGGTCTTGCAGATCACGAAATGACAACGGCGCGCTTGCCAGTAGATCGTGGGACAAAGACTGAGCTCGCGATCCTCAGATTCGAGGCGCATCTCGCTCTCGGCGAATTGGATCTCGGGCGGGATGGGATAGCGCTCTTGCAGGGCTGCGCGGATAACGCTCAGCTCGGTGTCGGTGAAATCGGGTATGGTACTCATGACTGCTTGCCCTGTGATCTGATGGGGCCGCCCCGCGGGTGCCAAAGCATACCCCAAAAAATACTGTGTTTCATGGGCTTCATTGACTTGTCCCGCTGTGTCAGGGTAGCTTAGTCGCGCGCTGCCGCCATGGCCACGCAATTTATTGTATGAGGGCATGGAAAAAATCTTTGTTCGTGGGTGAGTTGCGCTGTTAAAACCAACAATTTACGAGGGGAGTGAGGACGTCGCCATGAGAATTATATTGCTGGGAGCGCCGGGATCCGGAAAGGGGACCCAGGCCAAACTGTTGGTCGAACAATACAAGGTGCCGCAAGTCTCCACCGGTGATCTGCTGCGCGCGGCGGTTGCCGCCGACACACCGCTCGGCCGGCAGGCCCGGGCCGCCATGGATGCCGGCCAGTTGGTCACGGACGAGATCGTGCTGGGTATGATCCGCGAACGTCTCAGTCAGGCCGATGCCAAGAAGGGCTTCATTTTGGACGGCTTCCCGCGCAACATCCCACAGGCGCAGGCGCTGGATGGCATGCTCGATCAACTGGGCAAGCCCCTGCAGCTGGCCTTGCTGGTCAATGTCGATGTCGATGTGCTCTTGCAGCGCCTTACCGGCCGGCGCACCTGCGAGTCCTGCGGCCAGATGTACAACGTTTACACTTCGCCCTCAAAGCTCGACGACCAGTGCGACAAGTGTGGCGGCAACCTGCGTCACCGTTCCGACGATAACGAGGAAACCATCAGCAACCGTCTGCGCGTCTATGAAGCCCAGACCGCGCCGCTGATCCAGTACTACCGCACCCAGAACCGCCTGCGCACCGTGCAAGGCGTAGGCGATATTGGCGATATCTACAAGGCCGTCAACAAGGTGGTTGCGCCATTGCTGAAGGCGCCCGCGGTCAAGCCGGTTGCCAAGCCTGCCGTCGTGGCCAAACCCGCCGCCAAGCCGGTGGCAGTCAAGGCAGCAGTAAAACAAGCCCCCGCCAAGAAAGCTGCGGTACAAAAACCGGTGGCGAAGAAACCGGCTGCAAAGAAGGCTGTTGTAAAGAAAGCTGCCGTGAAAAAGCCCGCCGTAAAGAAGCCTGCTGTGAAGAAGGCGGCCGTGAAAAAGGCGGCACCCAAGAAGAAGCCTGCTGCGAAGAAGCCCGTCGCCAAGAAGAAGGCGCCGGCCAAGAAACCGCCAGTGAAGAAGGCGGCGGTCAAGAAACCGGTAGCCAAGAAGAATGCACCGGCGAAGAAGCCCGCCGTGAAAAAGTCCGCCGCGAAGAAAAAGAAATAATCAGGCAGCCGTAGGGGCGGGTATTAAACCCGCAATTCACCTGAATCTGCATTAATTCCCCTCACCCTGGCCCTCTCCCACAGGGAGAGGGGACTCACTTTTCGAGTGACGAATTAATCAGAGCTTTCTTAATGCTGTTCCAATGCTGCTAATAAATTCCGCAGGGCCTGGCCGCGATGGCTGAGGGTGTTCTTGACCTCGGGTGGCAGTTGCGCCGATGAGCAGTCGTGCGTGGGGACGTAGAACACCGGGTCATAGCCGAAGCCGTTGACGCCCTGTGCCGCGAATAATATCCGGCCGTTCCAGGTGCCCTGGCAGATCAGCGGGGTGGGATCGGTGGCGTGGCGCAGGTAGACCATCAGGCACTGGAAGCGCGCGCTGCGCAGATTCTGTGGCACGTCTTTCAGGTCGGCGAGCAGCTTGTCCAGGTTCTGCTGGTCGCTGGCGCTGGCACCGGCGTAGCGCGCCGAATAAATCCCCGGCGCGCCGTTCAGCGCATCCACCTCGATACCGGAATCATCGGCAATCGCCGGCAGACCGGTATGCTGCGCGGCGTTGCGCGCCTTAAGCAGCGCATTCTCGACGAAGCTCAGCCCGGTCTCTTCGATATCAGGCACGCCGAACTGCGATTGCGGCACGACCTCGATACTCAGGCCGGCGAGCAGTTGATTGATCTCGCGAACCTTGCCGGGGTTGGAACTGGCTAGAACAATACGTTTCATATTTTCGCAGGCCGCACCCTACAAGTTATTTTTCGAGCGCTTCCCGCTGTAACTCGATCAGTCGCGCAACGCCGCCGCGCGCCAACTCCAGCATGGCCTGAAGTTCCTCCATGCGGAAGGCGTGGCCCTCGGCCGTGCCCTGGATCTCTATGAACGCACCGGCATCGTTCATGACCACGTTCATGTCGGTCTCGGCGGTGCAGTCCTCGGCGTAATCCAGATCCAGCACCGGCTTGCCCTGGTAGATGCCGACCGAAACCGAGGCCAGACCGCCGTGGATGGGATTCTTGCGGATCAGTTTTTTGTCGAGCAGGTGGCTGACCGCATCGGACAGCGCCACGTAGGCCCCGGTGATCGAAGCGGTGCGCGTGCCACCGTCGGCCTGGATGACGTCGCAGTCGATGACGATGCTGTTCTCGCCGAGCGCCTCCAGATCGACCGCGGCGCGCAGCGAGCGGCCGATCAAACGCTGGATCTCCATGGTGCGGCCGCCCTGCTTGCCTTTCGCGGCCTCGCGACTGGTGCGGGTGCCGGTGGCGCGCGGCAGCATGCCGTATTCGGCGGTGACCCAGCCTTTGCCCTTGCCTTTCAGAAAGCCGGGCACTTTATCCTCAACGCTGGCAGTGCAGAGCACGCGGGTATCGCCGAACTCCACCAGGACCGAACCTTCGGCATGCTTGGTGTAATTACGGGTAAAACGAATTGTGCGCAACTCATCGAGTGCGCGGCCGCTGGGACGCATGAGGATTACCTTGTGGGTGTGCTGATTGCTCGCGTTAGTATAACCTACCCGATGTAGCCTGTGGTTGAGCGTAGCGAAACCCGGGTTTCGCTACGCTCAACCACAGGCTACATTCAATCAGAGGGATGCTAATGATACGAAGCATGACGGCGTTCGCCCGCCAGGAGCGACAGGGCGAGTGGGGTGTGCTGGTGTGGGAACTGCGCGCGGTCAATCAGCGTTATCTGGAATTGACGCTGCGCCTGCCGGATGAACTCAAGGCGCTGGAGACCGCGGTGCGCGAACGCGCCAATGCCGGCCTGGGGCGCGGCAAGGTCGAATGCGCACTGCGCTACCAGCCAGCCGCACAGGCTGGTGCACCGTTCGCGATCAATGCCGCGCTGGTGCAGCGATTGGTGCAGGCCATGCGCGAAGTTGAGGCGCAGATGCCGCAGTCGACACCGGTGACCGCGCTGGAGTTGCTGCGCTGGCCCGGCGTGGTCGAGAAGCCGGAACTGGACATGCAGCCTTTGCAGGTCGAGGCGCTGAGTTTGTTCGATGCGGCGCTGATTGATCTGGTGGAAATGCGCGGCCGCGAGGGCCAACGCTTGAAGGAACTCATCGAGCAACGCTGCGCGATCATGAGTGACTTGGTGCAGCAGGCGCGCGTACGATTGCCAGAAGTGCTGGTACGGCAGCACGACAAACTGGCGGCACGACTCGCGGAACTGGCGCAGGGCGCCGACCCCGGACGCCTGGAACAAGAGATGGTGATCCAGGCACAGAAGCTCGACATCGCCGAGGAGATCGACCGCCTCGAAGGTCATATCGGCGAGGTGCGGCGGATAATGGGTCGGCCAGAGGCGGTGGGCCGCAAGCTGGACTTCCTCATGCAGGAGCTGAACCGCGAGGCGAACACGCTCGGCTCGAAATCCGCCGATGCCGAGACCACGCGCATCTCGGTCGATCTCAAGGTGCTGATCGAGCAGGTTCGGGAACAGGTGCAGAATATTGAATAAGGGATCAAAAAGCATACTTTTGCTAATTTGCATTCTTTGCACCATCTCAATATTGGTGCAAGCTGCTGAGGACTCTATGACCTTTGGAATCGACAGGTCGATTCCGACAATTGTTGTTTATGGTAATCCGGCTATCTATGCGGATGGTGTGATCACCAGAACTACTAGTGAAGAATTTGACAGATTGATGGCGAAGGAAAAACTACCACAAGGCACGCGGGTTTACCTTAATTCACCAGGCGGTTCGTACCTAGGTGGCCTACGTCTTGGCCAATCCTTTCGTCAACATGGCTTATCTACATATGTTGGCGGACTCCGTTCTGAGGACAACCGAGTTCCAGCGATGTGCGCAAGCGCGTGTGCCTATGCTTTCGCCGGAGGTGTCCATCGTTACTTCTACGGAGGAAAAGATCGCTTGGGTGTTCACCAGTTCTATGGACCAGGCGACAATAAGGCAGATATAGGTGATGCACAGATTTTGAGCAGTTTGCTAGTTTCCTACTTGCAATCTATGGGCGTTGATCCAGAATTGTTTTCAGTGGCGAGTCAATCGCGTGGCGATATGATTCTTTGGCTTACTGACAAACAAGCTCTAAATCTCCATCTCTCCGACAATGGAAAAGCGGCGATTGAGGTCAGTGTCGACGTCGCAGCGGGCCGACCTTACCTGAAAATAGTTGAAGAGGTAGAGCAGCAAACAAATAAAATATTGATCACGTGTGTTGGGGTGGATCTGTTCGTCAAAGGCGGCTTCGGCGTGAGTGAAAATTGGGCAGAAATGGTACAAGAACTTGCTCAACGAAACTATTTTGAGTCTAAAACAGGAGACATATTGCCACTCCATGGCTCTAAAAGTCTCACCCGAGTTCAGGCCTACACATGGTTAGACAGAGTTATGACGCGTAGCGATTTGTATAGCCTTCTCGAAGGCGGGGAGTTCGGGGTATGGGTAGATGGTCCGGTTATGCGATATGGGTTTACGATTGTTCTAGCATCGGTAACGCCTAAAATTAAAGAATTTCTAGATAAATGCAGCCCTTGAATTCTCTAGAATTCACTGCTTTTGTTGATGCGGCATCACTGACGGGGATCGCTGAATGAAGACTCAACCAAAGGAAGAAACATGTTTCGCATATTAACTGCTATTGCCCTGGTTGCCGCTCTGCAAGGGTGCGCCACATCAAACGAGGTATATCTCGCCGACGGTAGCAAGGGATACAATATCAGGTGTGGTGGGGCCGTCATGAATTACGGCGCCTGCTTAGACAAGGCCGGCGAGCTTTGCGGACCGGGAGGTTATCTGGTCGTCAACCAGCAAGGCGACGCTGTACCATTTTCCATGGCGAGCGGCGGGTTTAGTGCCAACCCTCAATCGGCGGTCGGCAGTTTCCACGCGCAATCCGGCACCATAGTTACACGCAATCTCTTCATAAAGTGCGGCAAAAACGGAACCGACTCACTAGGCCAGGCGCAAAATCGAGCTGTCACACAAGCGCCCACCAATGCCGATCTTAATGCGGCTGTTGACACCGCTATCGCGAAGATCCCCGAGTTGGCCTACTGGCGAGACCACGACGTAACCCGGTGGAACCGCGCCGCTGACCTCGATATACAACTCCGGCAACGTCCCGAATATCAGAACGTACCCTTTGAAGTGCGGTTCAAAACCATTGTGCAGATGATCGATGATGAAGACAAACAGAAAAATAAGGTGCATTGACCGCGCCAAATAAGAAATTTGGCGCCCTCAGTGGCATCGCTCGTCAGCGATACGATGCACGGCAACCCCGTGCGCCACTGAGAGCCCAACCGTCGCGTGCGCACGCGGCGGATGGCGAGTTAAGTCTATGGCGTTCATGCGCACGACTGCGATACGTCGGCCATATTCTAAAACTCGTCCGAACCTCCATCCGATTAACCTCGGTTGAAGGGGCGCTCCGACAACCGACCATTTTGGAGTAATCCCAATGGTCAGTCTGTCACTGAAGGTAGAGCTTACGTTTGCTCAGCTTGTTGCTGTCGTGCAACTCGTTGTCGCAATCATCAAGCTGCTCGCCTAGTGGTACCCCCAAGGTGGTTCTTATCACCTTGGGGCTTTTTCCACGCCAAAATGGGGGCGGATTTTATTTTTTTAGGAGTGGTCTGCGGCCACGAACAGGTATTTTTTCAGTGAGGCACTATGTCCGGAATCTTG
>JBGPWJ010000087.1:0-9779 GCA_041492115.1 Gammaproteobacteria bacterium | reverse complement strand
ATCTACATCGAGCCCATCCACTGGCGCACGCTGGAACGCATCATCGACAAGGAACGCCCCGACGCGCTGCTGCCGACCATGGGCGGACAGACCGCGCTCAACACCGCGCTCGATCTGGTACGCGAAGGCGTGCTGGAAAAATACGGCGTGGAGATGATCGGCGCCTCGCGCGATGCCATCGACATGGCCGAGGACCGCGAACGCTTCCGCAAGGCCATGCACGAGATCGGCCTGAAGACGCCGCGCGCCGCCATCGCCCACAGCATGGAGGAGGCGCTGCAGGTGCAGGCCCAGATCGGTTTCCCGACCATCATCCGGCCGTCGTTCACCATGGGCGGCAGCGGCGGCGGCATCGCTTACAACCGCGAGGAGTTCATCGAGATCTGCGAACGCGGCCTCGATCTTTCGCCGACGCACGAACTGCTGATCGAGGTATCGGTGCTGGGCTGGAAGGAATTCGAGATGGAAGTCGTGCGCGACCACGCCGACAACTGCATCATCATCTGCTCCATCGAAAACTTCGATCCGATGGGCGTCCACACCGGCGATTCGCTCACGGTCGCGCCGGCGCAGACGCTCACCGACAAGGAATACCAGATCATGCGCGACGCGTCGATCGCGGTGCTGCGCAAGATCGGCGTTGAGACCGGCGGTTCCAACGTGCAGTTCGCCATCAACCCGGCCAACGGCGAGATGGTGATCATCGAGATGAATCCGCGCGTGTCGCGCTCCTCGGCGCTGGCCTCCAAGGCCACCGGGTTCCCCATCGCCAAGATCGCCGCCAAGCTGGCCATCGGTTACACGCTCGATGAACTCCGGAATGAAATCACCGGCGGCGCGACCCCGGCGTCCTTCGAACCGACCATCGACTACGTGGTCACCAAGGTGCCGCGCTTTACCTTCGAAAAATTTCCGCGTGCCGATGCGCGCCTCACCACGCAGATGAAATCCGTCGGCGAGGTGATGGCCATCGGCCGTACTTTTCAGGAGTCCTTGCAGAAAGCGCTGCGCGGTCTGGAGATCGGCACCGACGGTTTCAACGAGAAGGTCGATCTCAGTGACGAAGCCGCCATGGGCAAGATCCGCAATGAACTGCTGGTGCCGGGTGCGGAACGCATCTGGTATGTGGCCGACGCCTTCCGTGCCGGCATGACACTGGAAGAGGTTCATGAACTGTCGTACATCGACCCCTGGTTCCTGGCGCAGATTGAAGAGCTGATCGGCATCGAGACTGAAGTGCGTGAGCAGGGCGTGGCGGCACTCACGGCGCCGCGCATGTTCGCGCTCAAGCGCAAGGGCTTCTCCGACCGGCGCCTCGCCAAGCTGATCGGCAACAGCGAAAGCGAATTGCGCAAACTGCGCCATCGGCTCGGCATCCGCCCGGTCTACAAACGCGTCGACACCTGTGCCGCCGAGTTCGCTTCCAATACGGCTTACATGTACTCCACCTACGAAGAGGAATGCGAAGCCGCGCCGACCACGCGCGACAAGATCGTGGTACTGGGCGGCGGACCGAACCGCATCGGTCAGGGCATCGAGTTCGATTATTGCTGCGTGCACGCCGCGCTGGCACTGCGCGAAGACGGTTACGAGACCATCATGGTCAACTGCAATCCCGAGACCGTGTCCACCGATTACGACACCTCCGACCGTCTGTACTTCGAACCGCTGACGCTCGAAGACGTGCTGGAGATTCTCCACGTGGAGCAGCCAAAAGGCGTGATTGTGCAGTTCGGCGGGCAGACGCCGTTGAAGCTGGCGCGCGATCTCGAAGCCAACGGCGCGCCGATCATCGGCACCACGCCGGATTGCATCGATCTGGCCGAAGACCGCGAACGCTTCCAGAAACTGATCGAGGAACTCGGTCTCAAGCAGCCGCCCAATCGCACGGCGCGCGATCCCGAAAAGGCGGTGGAACTGGCGCGCGAGATCGGTTATCCGCTGGTGGTGCGTCCCTCCTACGTGCTGGGCGGTCGCGCCATGGAGATCGTTTATCAGGAAGAGGATCTGCGCCGTTACATGCGCGAGGCCGTGCAGGTCTCCAACGATTCGCCGGTGCTGCTGGACCGCTTCCTCGACGATGCCGTTGAAGTCGACGTGGACGCGCTGGCCGATGGCGAGCAGGTGCTGATCGGTGGGATCATGGAACACATCGAACAGGCCGGAGTGCACTCCGGCGATTCGGCGTGTTCGCTGCCGCCGTACACATTGAGTGCCGAGTTGCAGGACCGCATGCGTGACCAGATCCAGCGCATGGCGCGCGGTATCGGTGTGATCGGCCTGATGAACACGCAGTTCGCCATCCAGGGCAATGATATCTACGTGCTGGAAGTGAACCCGCGCGCCTCGCGCACCGTGCCGTTCGTCTCCAAGGCCACCGGTCTGCAATTGGCCAAGATCGCCGCGCGCTGCATGGTCGGCAATACGCTGGCGATGCAGGGTGTGACCCGCGAACGCATACCCGGTTACTACTCGGTCAAAGAAGCGGTGTTCCCGTTCGTCAAATTCCCTGGCGTCGATCCGCTGCTCGGGCCGGAAATGAAATCCACCGGCGAGGTCATGGGCATAGGCCGCAGCTTCGGCGAGGCCTTCGCCAAGGCGCAACTCGGCGCCGGTGTGTGGTTGCCGCGCACCGGCAAGGTGTTCATCAGCGTGCGCGATGTCGAGAAAAAACGCGCTGCCGATGTGGCGCGCGACCTGATCGCGCTGGGCTTTGAAATCCTCGCCACGCGCGGTACGGCCACTGTGCTGGAAGAGGCCGGCGTGGCCTGCGTACGCGTCAACAAATTCACTGAGGGACGCCCGAATATCGTCGACATGATCAAGAACGACGAGATCGGCTTTATCATCAATACCATCGAAGGCAAGCAGGCCATCGCCGATTCCTATGAGATACGCCGCGCCGCTTTGCAGCACAAGGTCAGTTACACCACCACGCTGGCCGGTGCCAAGGCCACCTGCCTGGCGCTGAATTATCTGGACTCCGCCGATGTCAACAGCCTGCAGGACCTGCACAAGGAACTATCCGCATGAGCAAAGTCCCGCTGACCATCCGTGGCGCCGAGAAACTGCGCCATGAACTCAATCATCTGAAATTCGTCGAGCGGCCGCGCATCACCGCCGCCATCGCCGAGGCCCGTGCGCACGGCGATCTGAAGGAAAATGCCGAGTATCACGCCGCCAAGGAGCAGCAGAGTTTTGTTGAAGGCCGCATCGCGGATATCGACGGCAAACTCTCGCATGCGCATATCATCGATGTGACCACGCTCAACGCCAACGGCAAGGTCGTTTTCGGCGCCACTGTGAAGATTGCGGACGAGGACAGCGGTGAGGAAGTCACCTACCAGATCGTCGGCGAGGACGAGGCGGACATCAAGTCCGGCATGATCTCCGTCAATTCACCCATCGCCCGGGCGTTGATTGGCAAGCAGGAAGGCGATGTGGCCGCGGTCGCCACCCCAGGCGGTGCGCGGGAATTCGAGATTGTGGAAGTGTTGTATATATAGAGCGGCGCACCCATTATGGCTGCACCATTGAACCGATTGCGGGCCACCCCCATCTAAGGGTGTACCGCGTCGTTAACGAGGAATCGGCTCTATGAAGCGCATCATCCTGTTCTTGATCACCAACATCGCCGTGATGCTGGTACTCGGCGTCGTGCTGAAAGTGCTGGGCGTGGACCGCATCCTCGACGCCCAGGGCAGCGGCCTCAATTACAACGCGCTGCTGATTTATTCCGCGGTGTTTGGCATGGGCGGCGCGTTCATCTCCCTGGCAATGTCCAAATGGTCGGCCAAACGCATGATGGGCGCGCAGGTCATCGAACAACCCCGCACCGAGGTCGAGGCTTGGCTGGTCGGCACCGTGCGACAACTGGCGCAGCAGGCCGGCATCGGCATGCCCGAGGTCGCGATCTTCGATTCGCCCGACGTGAACGCCTTCGCCACCGGCATGAGCCGCGACAGTGCCCTGGTGGCGGTCAGCACCGGGCTGCTCAACAGCATGCAGCGGGATGAGATTGAGGCGGTGCTGGGGCACGAGATCACGCACGTCGCCAACGGTGACATGGTGACGCTGACGCTGATTCAGGGTGTGGTCAACACCTTCGTGATCTTCTTCTCCCGCATCGTCGGTCATCTGGTTGATCGACTGGTATTCAAGGTCGAGCGCGGTCATGGACCTGCTTTCTGGATCACTTCCATGATTGCCCAACTGGTGCTGGGCATACTCGCCAGCATGATTGTCATGTGGTTCTCGCGACAGCGTGAATTCCGTGCCGATGCCGGCGGTGCGCGTTTGGCCGGCCGCGACAAGATGATTGCCGCGCTGCGCCGTCTGATGGCGGGCCACGCGCCGGTGCCGCTGCCGGACCAGATGGCGGCCTTCGGAATTTCCGGCGGTATCGGGCATGGCCTGACGCGCCTGTTCATGTCGCACCCACCGCTCGAAGAACGCATTGCCGCCTTGCAACAGCCTTCCTGACACAGCGCAGTGAATCTGCGCGCTAGCTTTATATCGGCGGGTAGTGCTTAACTATACTTTGACTAGATAAGGCGGTTGCGCGCCACCGCCCGATAGGGATCAGGTCAGGAGATGACACGATGCGTTATGTCTGGGTCGGGTTGGCTATCGTACTGGTAGATCTGTTAGGTAAGCTGCTGGCCATGCATGGTGTGTATGGCGATGGCCTGCTCATTCCGCTGGGTTTTCTGCAACTCAGAGTGTTTGGCGGCGGTGGCGATGTCATCCTGCTAGCGCAACCGTTGGAACTGAATCTTGGCACGGGTCTGATCTTGCTGGTGCCGCTTATCGCTGTGCTGCTCCTGTTGCTGCTCGATCGTCCCCTGCTGATGAGTTACACGCTGTTCGGTCTTGGCGTGCAGTTTCTGGCCGGCTGCGGTCTGGCGGAGGCGCTGACCCGTTTTCTGCATGGCGAGAGCACGCCTTTTGTAGTCTACGGCGCGGACGGCCAGATGATTGTGCTGCTCGCCGCCCGGCATGTTGCGTTGTTGGCGGGTGTTGGCGTGATGGTGGCCGATCAGGTGGTACGGCAACGCGCTCGCCGAGTTCCGCCCCCCGCACTGCAGTTGGCACCGGAAGTCGCGATCAATCTGACGGGTTTGCGCCGCGGTGACGACAATGTGCACATCGAAGCGACGTTGAGCCAGGCGTTTATGCGCAACACCCGAAGCGCTGTCACGCAATTGGTAAATCATTATCTCGCCAGTGCCGGCAAGGGCAGCCACGATCAGCCGGCAGTGAAGTCCCTGCAGACGGTTCGCGACAGTTATGCCGGTATGCTGCACGTGGCGATGAACCAGGGGCGACCGACCGGCGACACCAGCCACATCGATTTGCTCCGCCTCGCTGTTCTGGTGTTCGTGCGCGAACAGGTCCGCAGCGCCATTGCCGAAGGTGTCGAACGACGCTACGAGCGCAATCGCGGCGTACTCCAGCGCGCCAACGATGAGCGCGATATGCGTCAAGGCGCTGCGGAACAGCTGCTGGTAAGTCGTGGAACCGTGTTTCACCAGGTCTGCCGCCAGTTGTTTCTGCAACTGGCCGCGCAGGAGCAGAATATCCTGTCAAGGGCCGGTGAAGTGCTGCCGGGGTTCAGCCTGTCAGCGCTGTTCAGTGTGCCGCTGTTGCAGGCCGCGACGCCTGAAGATGACGATGTGCTGATGGAATACTATGCGCTGCTGGGCCACCGGCGCAGCGATGCCTACAGTTTCCGGCGGTTGGATGCATTGTTTAACGAGGTGTTTCCGCCGCTGTCCCTGGGAACGCCGCGCGACAACGCCTCCGGGGTTGCCGCTGTACCGGGGTCCGGGATGGCGCCATCGGTGCTGGGTGTTCCTCAGAACATCACATTATTGCTTGATGTGGCGGCGACAAAAGAAGCCATACGCGCGGCGCGCTCTGAGGGGGATCGGACCTTGCTCCCCAAGTTACGCGCCCAGATGCGCTTTCAACGGCTGCAACTGGCTTCTCTGCGCTTGGCGCTGGAACGTGCTGATCTGGTAACGACCCTGTTGGCGCTGTATGAAACGCCGCAGCTGTACTCACACTATTCAGGCGCATTCGCGCCGCTGTTGCTCAATGATCTGGTGCGCGCGCGGCAGAGTCGCAGGCACATCGGGCGGCGCCTGGGGCTGGGGGCTGGTCGCGCATCGGACCAGCCGCCGCTACAGCCGATCTTGCAGGCGTCACGGCGTGTCCGCAGTCGCAGTCGCCGTGATATTTCGGCAATCCTGTTGCGCTTTGTAGAAGACTTTTCCGCCTATCGCCGGGATTTCCAGCTGTATCTGGCGACACAGGAGGCCGTCAGTAATATCAGGCTGCTTTACGCCGAACGGGAGATCATTACCGCGCGCCTGAACCGCCGTCTGTACGAGTTCCCCACGCCGGATGAGGTTGCCATCGGCGCAGAGGCTGTCGCCGGGCATGTCATCCTGAAGGCTGACCTGCGCGGCTCCACACAGATCACTGAACAACTGGTGCGCCGCGAGTTAAATCCAGCCACCTATTTCAGTCACAACTTCTATGAGCCGATTACCGCGTTGACCAACCACTATCACGGCGAGAAAATCTTCATAGAAGGTGATGCCATGATCCTGATGTTTCTCGAAACGGCGGATCCGCGCCGCGAACGCCTTGCCGTGGCCAGTGCCTGCGGGTTGGCGGTGCGACTGCTCGAGATGGTAGCCCGCGGCAACGAACGCAATGCCTCGTATGTTCTGCCGCCCCTGGAGCTCGGTATCGGCATCACCTATCAGGCGGGATCGCCGACCTATGTCTTCGATGGCACCACGCGCATCGTGATATCGCCGGCGATCAATCGTGCGGATCGGCTGTCTTCCTCGGCGGCCGGTCTGCGCAAGCATATTGCTCCGCACCTGCATGCGCCGCGTGTGGCGGTGTTCAAGGCGATAAATGGCAGCGATGATCTGGACAGTAAACAGCCGCTGGAACTCGTTTACAATGTCGATGGTGTCGCGCTTGAACCCGCTGCTTTTGCGCAACTGGCGGAAGAACTGCCGTTGCGTTGTGTACTGGATGTTCCGGATGGTTTGGGTGACGGGGAGTTGTTTGCGGCTCCATGGCCGTTCCACACTGACAAGCATCGCCAGCTGGTGATCCGTCGGGCCGAGGTGTGCATGCTGAACGAGGCGTTGGCGCAAGAACCTGACGCGCCGCAGGCATGCTTCTTCGAGGTGATTGCCGCGCCGGCGCTGCTCGAAGCGCTGGAGCGGTCGCGGCTCGGGGAGCCGTTGTCAGCGTCCTCCGTGCTGAAATCCGTGTCCTTGCCATAGAGCCGTGTTGCGGCACTGGTCCGTGACGCGCGCGCCGTCTACAATTCGCGATCCGAACCCTGCTGGAGTTCCCACATGTCCCTGATCCGCCCATTCACTGGCTTGCGACCTGCGCCTGGCCGGGCCAATGATGTAGCCGCGCCGCCGTATGATGTGCTCAATACCGATGAGGCCCGGGCGCGCGCCGACGGAAAGCCGTGGAGCTTTCTGCACATCTCCAAACCGGAGATCGATCTGCCGCCGCATACCAATCCCTATGCCCCCGAGGTGTACGCGAAGGCGGCGGAGAATCTCGCGCGTATGCTCAAGGAAGGCGTGCTGGTGCGCGACGCCGAGGCTTGTTATTACGTCTATCGCCTGACCATGGGCGAACACAGTCAGACCGGTCTGGTGGCGGTGGCCTCGGTGCCGGATTACGACAGCAACCGCATCCGCCGTCATGAGTTCACGCGCCCGGACAAGGAAGACGATCGCGTGCGCCAGATCGATGCGCTGAATGCGCAGACCGGTCCGGTGTTTCTCGCCTATCCACACGCGCCGGGAGTGGATGACATTCTGGCGCAGGCGACCCGCGCCGTGCCGGTAGTGGATATCGTGGCGGATACCGGCGTGCGTCATGAATTGTGGGTGCTGCGCGATAAGCGTGCCGTACAACAGCTGACGACTTCATTCGATGCACTACCGGCGCTGTACATCGCCGACGGTCACCACCGCTCCGCATCTGCCTCACGCATTGCGGCGGCGCGTCGTGCGACCAACCCCGCGCATAGCGGCGCGGAGAGTTACAATTATTTTCTGGCGGTGATCTTCCCGCATCATCAGTTGCGCATTCTCGATTACAACCGCGTGGTGAAGGATCTGAACGGCCTGACGCGCGCGCAGTTGCTGGCGCGCGCGCGGGACAGCTTCCGGGTGGAGAACAGCAGCCCGGCGGTCAAACCTGCAAAGCAGGGCGAATTTGGGCTGTATCTGCCCGGACAGTGGTATCGGCTGACGTTGCGGCCGGAACTGATTCCTGCCAATGATCCAGTGGCACGTCTGGATGTGAGCCTGCTCGCGCACTATTTCATTGAGCCGATACTCGGCATCAGCGATCCGCGCCGCGATACGCGCATTGATTTCGTTGGTGGTATCCGCGGTTTGGGCGAGTTGGAAAAACGTGTCGACAGCGGGCAGATGGCGGTGGCGTTTGCCCTGCATCCGACGCAGATGGAAGACCTGATGGCAGTGGCCGATGCCGGCGAGGTGATGCCGCCGAAATCAACCTGGTTCGAACCCAAGCTCGCGGATGGGTTGGTGTCGCACGTGTTGGATTGAGTAAAGGTTGGATGGGTGAATGCGTCGTTTGCCGTATAACCCATCGATGCTGTGCCAATTGATAATGATGGGTTACGCCGCGCTCCACCCATCCTACGCCGACTAAACCGTCGCTTCCTCGGAGAACTCGTAATCCATCAGCGGATGCGGTTCCTGCAGGAAGTTGCCCTGGATGAATTTCACTCCGCATTGCCAGAGCACCGACAGGCTGCTGGCGTCTTCGACGAATTCCGCGATGGTGAGTTTGCCCAGGTCGTGCGCCTGGGCGGCAATGCTCTTGACTGTTTCCTGCTGCTCCCGGTTTTGCGCCAGCTTGTGCATCAGCGAGCCGTCGATCTTGAGGTAGTCGGCCGGCAGGTGCTTGAGCAGGTTGAAGGGGTGCTCATTCACGCCGAAGTGTTCGATGGCGAAGCCGCAGTGCAGTTCCTTCAGGCCGTTTAAGAACACCTTGGCATCCTTGAGATGAGCGGATGCGATTTTCTCATGGACCTCGAAGATCAGGCTGTCACCTTGCAGGCGGGCCGATTTCAGGCGTTCGCTGATCCAGTGCGGCAGTTCGGGGTCGCCCAGCGATGCGCCGGACAGCTTGACGAAGAACAGCGCCTGTTTGCCGGTGTTGCGTTGATGATCGGCGAGCAGCCGGATGGCATTGCCGATCACCCAGCGATCCACGTCAAGGATCAGCGTGGACTGTTCCGCGGCGGGTATGAACTGGCCGGGCAGGATCAATTCATTGTCGGGGCCGAGCATGCGTAGCAGTACTTCATAGCGTTCGCCGGGTTCGCCCTGCATGCTGACAATGGGCTGGTACACCAGGCGGAAGCGGGCGTGCTCCACGGCATGCTTGATCTGCGCCACCCACTGCTGGCCTTTTTCCTTGTCGGCTTTGGCATCGCTGATCGCATCGTGCACATGGACGCGATTGCCGCCGGCCTTGCGCGCAATCTCGCAGGCCAGGTCGGCACGGGCGATGACATCCTGGGCGCTCCTGTCGTCCTGACCGATGTTGTGCGCCCCGATGCTGGCGGTGCCGGTGATGGACTGACCGGCGACCTCCGAGATATGGTCTTCGATGGCGCGGCGTACTGAATCGGCAAAGCCTTTCAGGTCTTTGCGGCCCTGCGCCAGAATCGTGAAGACGTTGTCGGT
>JBGPWJ010000137.1:0-7048 GCA_041492115.1 Gammaproteobacteria bacterium | reverse complement strand
ATGGGCAGGAGCGCAAGGCGGAAGGGGCCACAGCGCCGGGCCGCTTCCGTGTAGTGGGGGCCGTAGCCGCTGTCACCGGCACCGCCGCTGACATTGATGGCGCCGCTGTTGGTGACATGATCCGCCTCGAGCCCACCGTAACCGCCATCGCCACCATCGATGGTGCCATGTCCGCCGAATGCGGAAAGCGCACCGCTGTTGGTGAGTTCGTTACCCGCAACGTTCTGGTTATACAAAAAGATAGAACCGCCCGAGCCGCCATAGGCGCCTGTCCCACCGTTAGTGGTAATGGCCGCGGTATTGGTTACATCACCCGGACCGCCGTTCGAGCCCTCGTTCTCAATTTCGATCGAGCCGCCACTGCCGCCATAACCGCTGGTGCTGTTGCCGCCGGAGCTGTCGACCACACCGCCGTTGGTGACATCACCATTTATAGAACTCTCATCGCCGAGCGCGAACTCGACACCTCCACCACTGCCCCCATCACCCGTGGCATCACCCGTGTTGGCATTGCCGCCTTTGTTGGTGACACTGCCGCTGTTGTTGATGCTGCCGGCCCCGGTGCTGCCGCCGCCATTGACGTACATACCAACAAACCCACCGTCACCGGCGCCGTCCGTGCCGTTGCCGCCGTTCGCGGTGAGTGCCGCCGTGTTGACGATAACGCCATGACCGGATGCGAAGTAGAAGTCGATGGTACCGCCACCACCGCCATTACCGTCGGTGGAAGTGCCGCCGCTGGTGTTGATGGCGCCGCTATTGCTCATAAAGCCATCGCCACCATCGTTATAGAAATCGACATCGCCACCGCTGCCGGCAGACCAACTCCCCGTGGTCAGCGTTGCGTTGCCACCCTGGGTATCGATTGCGGCCTCGTTGACATACTTCGAGCTATCGTACCCGTCGTTGTGCCAATCGACATTACCGCCCGAGCCGCCGCCTTCGGCACCATCACCGCCCGCCGTGGTGATGTCCTTGAAGCCAACAAATATTACTTTGGTATTGGAATCGGAGGTTGTCGCGTAGAGTCCCCCACCCGATCCACCATTGCCACCCGTGCCGGTCGTGTTGCCGCCTGCCATGTTGATGCCGGCTGTCACGAAGAGATCGCCGTTGCCTGAATTGTAGAGCTTCACATTGCCGCCGGCGCCGCCGCCGGCAGGACCGTTGCCGCCGCTACTGTCAATCGCGCCCGCACTGATCACCGTCCCGCCACCGCTGGCACCATTATCCCCATACAGGGTTACCTGACCACCGTGGCCGCCACCATAGCCGGTTGCGGAGGAGTCACCGCCGGAGCTATCCAGTACGCCGCTGTTCCACATGTCGGCGCCGTCGCCTTGCAGATAAATCACACCGCCTTCGCCACCCGCCGCTGTGCTGCTGGTGAAACCCTTGGAGGTCACGTTGCCGGCGTTGTAGTTGGAGGTTCTGGCGTAGAGATAGATATTGCCACCGTTCGGGGTGGTGGCGTCGCCCGCGCTATCGACAGTACCAGTGCCGAAATAGTCCTCGACCGCCACCTCCATCGTGCCACCCGCACCCGCGGTGATGCTGCCGGCATTCGCCAAATCATTGCTCAAATTGACGCAGGCACCACCATGGGAAGCAGCAGCATTAGCACTCAATGTCAGTGTGGCACCTGAAGCGACTTCGATGCCCGTTACTGGGGTTTCATCACCCGCGGTCTCGTTGCCGTCGGAAACGTAAACATTGCAGCTAACTGTGAATTGGTATGGCGTGCCGGCTGCCGGCTCTGTGCCCGTCACGGTAAGGGTGGTATCGCTGCTGATGGGCAGAGAGTTGCTGCCCAATGCCGGCGCGCTAGGCAAGGAGGTCACATCAGGCACCAATTCCGACCCGCCGGTCAGAACCAGGATGCTGGTGTTGTCGGAGTATGCGTAGAACTCAACACGTCCACCGCTGCCACCGGTACCTGTGGTTGAACCGCCATTGCCGCCTGTGGAGGTGATACTCACTGTGCCGGCCGCACTCCCCGCCGGGCCACTGTCACTGCCACCTAAACAACCTGTCAGCAGCCCTGCCATGCCGAGCGCCGTGCTAACCGCTATAACGAGGGGTTTTAATTGCAGATTGGAATTGAACGACGTGGTGTCTATCAGATGATTCTTGTTCATGTCTCTGATTCCTCCAGATTAACGATATAAAAGATCTGTCCGATGATATATCCCAAACATGTCACATATTTGACGCGGCACTAACGGGAATCGTTTCAATGCAAATAGCGTGCAATATTATAAAGCGGTGAGACGTGAGTTCTGACTGTTCTTAATTAAGAACTCCCTCAGACAGTGAACAAACGCATTTATCTCGAAGCGTAGTAGAGCTTTGTCATGCCGTCAACAATTCAGTCCAGACTGTACCCCAGCCGCTCCGCCACCGGTGCAATGATGGGAATCACCGCGCTCAGTTGTTCGCGGTAATTCCGGTAGCGGTGCACCGAGCGGGTATAGACCTTCTCGGTTACCTGGGCGTAGCTGGCGGTGCGCGCATTGCGCCGGTTCTGGTGAAATTCGACACAACGCGGGTCCCAGGGCTCGCCGATGAACGCAATCATCTGCCGCGCACCCGCCTCGACGTCGGCCACCAAGTCCTCATAGCGCAACATCAGATAATTCATATCCAACTCACGGCGGTAGTGTTCGACCAGGTCCATGACCAGGACATAGTGGCGCGCGGCCGTCTCCAGGTCGTAGGCGAAATTATCACCGTGGCGCAGTTCGTTGAAATAGCAGGATGTCAGAATATCCAGCGGGTGACGGATCAGGTGCACGATATGGGCTTCGGGAAACACCAGCGAAAGGATGCCAAGGTGCACCTCGTTGAGCGGCATCTTGTCGGTGAAACGCCGCACGCCCGGGTCGAGGATGGCCAGGGTGCGCAGTTCGCCCAGGTAATAGTTGCGGAAGGTCTGCAGCGCCTCGCGCTTGGCCGGTTGTGTCAGTTCTGCGAGACAAGCGGGGTAGGGCTGCTGACTGTTGAGCCAGTTCCCGGCATGCTCGGTCATGCGCTGGGCCAGAATCAATTCATTGCCACCGCTGATGTTGGGATGGGCACTCAGAATCTGCTCGACCATGCTGGTGCCGGAACGCGGGAAGCCGACGATGAAGATCGGCGCTTCCTCGTTGTCACGCTGCGGCCGACCGCGCGGCAGATTCTTAAGCCGTTCACGCGTGTAAAATTCCTTCAGCCGGGCGATCCGGTCGGCATTGTTGGCGACATTGTAGTGCAGCGCAGGGTTACGCCGGGCGCTGCGGTTGGCGCTGTCGAAGGTGGCGAAGGCCTCGTGGTAACGGCCCATCTTGTCGAGGATCTGGCCCCGCTCAAAATAATAAGAGGTTTGCGTGCCATCCGGTTGCGACGCCAAGGCGATCTTGTCGAGCGCGGTCAACGCGTCCTCATAGGCCTTGCCGCGCCGATGCAGCAGCGCCTCACTCAGTAGAACCTGTGCATCATTCGGCGCCACGGCGCTGGCGATGCGCTGCATCACCCAGGCGGGCTCCAGATTATGGCGCGACTCTTCTATGCTCACCCAACTGAGCAGGGCCTCCAGGTTGTTCGGTTCCAGCGCCAAGGCGATGCGCAGAAAATGCACCGCCTCATCCCAACGACCCAGCAGGCGCAGCACCTTGGCAAGTCTGACGCTGAAGAAGGCCGTGGAGGGTTGCAGGTAATAGGCTTGGCGCAGATGGTATTCGGCTTTTTCAAGAGTGCCGAGATTCTGCAGGATGAGCTGTCCAATCAGATTGTGCGCCGGAGCATGCTTTGGGTTGCGTTCCAGCAGCGTGCGCAATTGATTCTCGGCATCCCGACCTTGGCCGTTTTCTGCGAGGAAGGTCGCATAGTCGAACAACACGCCCTCGTGATTCGGATAGAGCGCCCGCAGATGCTGCAGCAACACACGGGCGGCGGGAGTGTCGCCGGACCGCTTACGCAGCATCACCAGCAGACTCAGGCCACCCAGATGTCCCGGCACCTGCTTGAGCAACTGGCGCACGGCGACCTCGGCCTTTTGCAACTGGCCCGCCTGCAGGTCCGCACGTGCCGCACTCAGCATAGCGGCGATGTGCGGATCTTTGAGCTGCAGCTCGGACGGTCGTACCAAGGGGCCGCCGCAGCAGGACTGAAAGCTCTGACCGCTGCCGCAGGGGCAAGGTGTGTCAATGTGAGCCGAGCTGGCTGAATACTGTTTTTGGATATCCATGAAGGCGATTATACCTACGAAAAGATAATTCGCATGGAAACGATTCTGGGGACTGAGTCCCTTTTACAGTGCTTGAAATCAGGTGCCTTGCCTCACGCCCTTCCGACAGCGCACACAGACTCGCCTAGCGCGAGCGAGCGCGGCACCACCCGGCGCACCTTAATGTTACTTCACCAATTGGTTCAGGTCGAAGGTCGGCAGCAGGATAGCGATCACGATCAGCAGCCCCAGCCCACCCATGACCAGAATCAGCAGCGGCTCGAACGAGCCGAGCAGTGTCGCCACTCGTTGAATCAAAACTACTAAAATACGCCCCAAAACACATTGTAAGCTTGCGCTCGAGAGCCTGAACCGACCTTCAGACTTGAATCATTCGTTCCCATCGGCATGCTCTTCGGCTTCTCCCACATGCTCTGATCGCTCTTCTGTGTTGCGTTGTTCGTCCAGCGCGGCAAGCACTACGTGCGGATCCGTCGGCTGTTGGAATGCCGCCGCCTCGGGATCATGGCGGTCTTTGACCATGGGTAAATCGCGCCTTAATTCTTCCATCAGGTTGATAATCTTCGTTACCTTTTGTTCGGTCAGTAAATTCACTTGCAGGTCCAGATGCGCCCGCTGTTCCTCGAGTCTGGTTAAGCGGTTTTGTTTAATCAGCACCACAGTCGACGTTAACAGTGCCCCCAGACTGACAATTCCTTGTAGCCAAAAATACGGAGCTTGGTCGATTACCGCCAAACCAACGTGGCGCGCGAAGATGTTGGCGAGTATCCAGAGTGCGACAAACAGTAAAATCGAGCCAAGATAAAGCGGTTGTCCCAGAAAACCACTAATGTTTTCGAGGACCCTTTGCGAGTGACTGATCTTTTGTTCTTCACGCGTATAAAACGCCAAAATTGTCTCGATATTCTGGCTGATCTGATCAAGCTTCGGCTCGGATGATTTGTCTGGGGTATCTGAAGCGGATACCGTTGGTATGGTAATTTCAGGATTCATTGGTTTGTTCAGCTCCTTGCAGCGTCGGTGTGCGCCAGGTGTGGTGCGGCGCATCGTTAAGCAGGCGGATGACCGGCTCATCCACGTTTTGGTCGTATCCCAGAGTACTCACGGAGGCCGTCGCAAGATGGAAGCGACGGGCTTTTAGAGCAGGCAGTGCAACCCAGTGCGCGGTAAAAATGCGCAATATATCCCGGTGCGCGCGTTACAGGTGAACGCCATTCGCACCGAGCAGCCCGAGTAAGCCGATGGTGATCAGATAGATTGCGACGATGTAGTTCAGCAAGCGTGGCACCACCAAAATGAGTATGCCGGCGATCAGTGACACTATAGGGGCGAGGCTTAAAGTCATGTTCATGTTCGCTTCCTTGATATTATTGGAGAAACCTGCGTCTTTGCAGGTTGATTTCTCCTCGGGGCCAACTCCATTGACATGTTCCTCCTTCAGCACAAGTCGCGCTGTGCGTTATCGAACATAAGGCACGGTTTGTTTGGCGGGACAAACGACGCTGCAAGCACTGATCGCTCCGCTCATCAGCGGGAATTATAGAGGTCGCTGACGAATGGCACTTACTTAAGCAGTTCCATACTCGATGTAGGGTGGGTTACTCTTCCGGCAATACCTGAGGGTTCCAAGCGATCTCCCAAAGATGCTGATCCGGATCCTGGAAATAGCCGGCATACCCGCCCCAAAAAGTTTCCTGCGCGGGTTTGACGATGACAGCACCCGCGTTGCGCGCCTCTTCCATCACCGCATCGACTTCCGCTCTGGAGGAAACATTGTGACCGAGCGAGAGTTCCGTCGCGCTCCGCGGACCGACGGACAGTGTGGCGTCCTTGGCCAGGCTGTTGCGCGGGTAAAGCGCGAATTTCATACCGCCAGGCAGATCAAAAAACACCACAGCGCCGTACTCAAATTCAGTCCCTATGATGCCCTCGGTTTTGAACCCTAACCCGTCACGGTAGAAACGCAGAGAGTTTTCGAGGTTGTCGACGCCCAGCGTAATGAATGTGATCCGTTGTTTCATGCGACACCCCTTACCGAGTCCTCATATAGGCAACAAGTTGATCGAGCGCCTTGCCCCAGCCTTCCTGGAAGCCCATGTCCTGGTGTTTTTTCCGATCTTCCTCGTTGCCGTGAATCACAAGCGCGGTGTACTTCGTCCCGCTGTCGTGCGGTTCAAGCGAGATGACTGCCGTGAAAGCGAATGAATCGCAGGCCGTCTCGGACAGTCGGTTGGCTGGCCGGTAGCCGGGTTCAAGCGCATTGGTCCAGACGAGTTTCTGGTTCGGGATGATTTCAAGGTAACAACCGATGTTTGGAAACTCCTGCCCCTCCGGCGAGCGCATCACCGTGCGAAACATACCGCCAGGACGAAGATCCAATTCGCAATCCACCGTTTTCCATGGCGCAGGCGTGAACCATTCCTTGATGTGTGCCGGTGTGGTCCACGCGGCCCAGACCTGTTCTGGCGTAACATCTACGATGCGCTCAAACATCAGATCGAACCGAGGGTCTGGTTGATGAATCAAGTGTGTCATTTGTTTCTCCATGGTGCTTAGAGAATCTAACAGAATGAGTCCCCTCTCCCACCGGGAGAGGGCCAGGGTGAGGGCGTCAATGACATCAAAACCGTATTAGACTCCCCTCACCCCAACCCTCTCCCTCAGGGAGAGGGAGTGATAGAGTTGCGCGAGATTCATATTGTTTGACGCTCTTAGGCCAGTTTCTCATTGATTGAGGCACAGAGTACAGAGCAATCACCCGGCCGAAAGTAAGTCGTGTACTTGAGGTGCCCAGAGTCTCCATGAGAAAACTACCCCCGGTTT
>JBGPWJ010000084.1:0-10002 GCA_041492115.1 Gammaproteobacteria bacterium | reverse complement strand
GGTAGCATCCCGGCCCCTTTAACCGCCAAGTCGAAGTTGCCAGGAATGAACTACACACATCTCACCCCACATGAACGATACCAGATATATGTCCTCAAGAAAGCCGGCCATGACAAGAGTGACATCGCGGTGCTACTGAAGCGCCATAAAGCGACCATTGGCCGAGAACTCGCCCGCAATAGCGGGCTGCGAGGCTATCGTCCGCAGCAAGCTCAACGCTTGGCGGAGAACCGTCAGCTAGCGTGCGCCAACGGCCCACGCATCGAGCCTGCCACCTGGGCTTTTGCCGAAGAGAAACTCGCGTTGCAGTGGAGCCCCGAGCAAATCACCTGTGTGCTCACGGTGCGCGGCCAGCAATCGGTCAGTCATGAGACTATCTACCAGCGCATCTATGCCGATCAGCGCAGCGGTGGCATCCTCTGGCGGCAACTGCGTTGCCAGAAGCAGCGCCGCAAACGCTACGGCAGCTATGACCGGCGTGGCATCATGCCAGGCCGCATCTCCATTGATGACCGACCCGCCGTGGTCGATACCCGCAGCCGTGTCGGCGACTGGGAAGGCGACACGCTCATCGGCGCTGGTCAGCATCAAGCGATCGTCTCGCTGGTCGAGCGCAAGTCCCGCTTTACGCTCCTGGGCAAGGTTACGCATAAGACTGCCGAGGCCGTCGGCAACACCGTGATCCGCCTGCTCGCGCCATACAAGGCGCGGGTCTACACGCTGACGACTGACAATGGCACTGAGTTCGCCCAGCACGCCAACATTGCGAGCAGGCTTGATGCGACCATCTATTTCGCCCACCCCTATTCGTCCTGGGAGCGTGGTGCCAACGAAAATACTAACGGCTTAATCCGACAGTACTTCCCTAAGAAGCAGCGCTTCGATACCATCACTCAAGCGGAGATCAATCTCGCCATGCACCGACTCAATCACCGACCTCGAAAATGTCTCGGATTCAAAACGCCCTATGAGGTGTTTATGAAATCTTTAAACCGTGTTGCACTTCAAGGTTGAATCCGCGGTCCTCTTTCAGTAAATTCAGACCAAATTGCGGATGCCCATTCAAGGTCGGGTGTGATCAGTTGCATGCTGGCGCGCCATGCGCCGGCTTTTCAGTCAAAAGCTGCCATTCGCATTATCTCGATCAGCTTGTTTGGTGTCACCGGGCGGGTCTGAGTCTGGCCGTGAGAAAATTTACGACTTTGATTATCACCAAACATGTACTGCATGTCACCCCCGTCAACATTTGAGCCGTGTGTCAGCGTTTCTTCAGTCCTTCCCGTCCCAGCCAATCCCGCGCGAACTGCCACGCGACCCGGCCGCTGCGCGAACCGCGCGTCAGCGCCCAGCGCAGGGCGTCCATGCGCACCGCGTCGCGATCCTTGAGCGGCGCGTGCAGGCGTTTCAGCCAATAAAAAACGATATCGAGATATTCATCCTGGGTGAAAGGGTGGAACGATAACCAGATGCCGAAGCGTTCAGATAGTGAGATCTTCTCTTCGATGGCTTCGCTGGGGTGCAATTCATCACTGACGAATCTGGAATCGAGATTATCCTGCATCGTCTCCGGCAGCAGATGCCGGCGGTTGGAGCTGGCGTAGATCAGCAGCTTGTCGGGTGCGGCGCTGAGTTGGCCGTCCAGGGCCGCCTTCAATGTTTTATAACTGGCGTCGCCGCTCTCGAAGGACAGGTCATCGCAGAACAGGATGAAACGTTCCGGACGGTCGTAGATCAGATAAATGATGTCGGGCAGATCGATGAGGTCGACGCGGTCGATTTCAATCAGCCGCAAACCGTCGCGCGCATGTTCATGCAGCAGCGCCTTGATCAGCGAACTCTTGCCGGTGCCGCGCGCGCCCCACAGCAGGGCGTTGTTGGCCGGCAGGCCCTGGAGGAACTGGCGGGTGTTGCGGTCAAGTTCTGTTTTCTGGTCGTCGATGCAGCGCAGATCGGTGAGACGCAGAGTCTGGGGATGCTGGATGGCTTGCAAATAACCGCGCTCACCTCGTTTGCGCCAGCGCCAAGCGTGCGCGTGCCAATCGGTTGGGTTGGTCACCGGCAGGGTAAGTTCCAGGCGTTCCAGGACGCGCTGGGCGCGGTCAAGCAGGTGTTCGAGTGGATCTTTCTTCATGTATCGGTGCGCTGTGTTGCGCTCGTCATCGGGTCATCACGATCGCCAGATAGCTGGCATACAAGCTGCCGTTGACCGCCACATGCCAGACGTGCAGTCGGCCGCGCATCAGCAGCAGGCGCAGCCACAAGGCCGCGCACAGTGTGATGACGATGCCGGAGAGAATTTCGACGCGCGGTTCCCAGGGCGTGAGCATGATGCCGATGGCCGGCAGCAGCGTGCCCTGGAACACCATGGCGCCGGTGATGTTGCCGAAGGCCAGCGTGTCCTTGTGTTTGCGGATCCAAAGAACACTGTTGATTTTTTCCGGCAACTCCGTGGCGATGGGAATGATCAGCAGGGACAGTACCAGCGGGGTGATACCGAGCAGACTGGACGCCTCTTCGACGCCGTTAATAAAACCCTTGGCGCCACCCACCAGCAGGCCCACACCCAGGACCAGCTGAGCGAGGATCGTGCCCATATGATCAGGCAGACCCAGGCGTGTCAGGAACATCGCATGGTGCGCCTCGGTGCCGTGACCGTCCTGCACCAGTTTCTCCGAGGCGCGCAGGGTCAGCAGGATGTACAGAAAATAGGTCAGCACCAGGGTGATGCCGATGACCACGCGCAGCGTGGCCATGCTGTGCGGGACATACAACGCGCCGACGGCGAGGCTGAAGGCGAACAGAAAGAAATTCAGATCGCGCGTCAGCCCGCTGCGTTCCGGTTTGAATTCGCCGGATATGCCGCGTTTTTTGATGGTCGCGACCGCCATCAGGAACAAGGTCAGTGTGGACAGCATCAGCGGCGCACCGAGGATGGCGCCGACGCCGATATCTTCATTGAGCTGCTGATTGTCGGTGCCCGCGAAGATCGCCAGTAATGGCACCAGTGTTTCGGGCAGCGCCGTGCCGACGGCGGCGAATACCGAGCCAGTCACGCCTTCGGAAATCTTCAGACGCTCGCCGAGATGTTCGAGGGCGTTGGTGAAAACCTCGGCGGCGATCAGGATGATCAGGAGCATGAGGATAAGAGTTAAGTAGACCATTGGCTCGTTCCGGTAATGAATGTTCTCAGGGTAATAAAACTGCCCAGCGCTCGCGAAGCTCTGTCACTCCCTCTCCCGGAGGGAGAGGGGACTCATTCTGTTAGCTGTTAGATGATCTAAGAATCTTCGCGTCCTTTGTGCTCTTTGCGTTGAGATGTTCATGCCTTCAGTCGCCGATACTTGATCCGGTGCGGCTGATCCGCATCCGTGCCGAGGCGGCGGTGCCGGTCGGCTTCGTAATCAGCGTAGTTGCCTTCGAACCAGACTACCTGACTGTCGCCTTCGAAGGCCAGCATGTGCGTGGCGATGCGGTCCAGGAACCAACGGTCATGGGAGATGACGACGACGCAGCCGGGGAAGTCGAGTATGGCCTCTTCCAGGGCGCGCAGGGTTTCGATGTCCAGATCGTTGGTCGGCTCGTCGAGCAGCAGCAGGTTGCCGCCTTTCTTCAGCAGCTTGGCCAGGTGCAGGCGGTTGCGTTCGCCGCCGGACAGGTCCTTGACCCATTTCTGCTGGTCGCTGCCCTTGAAGTTGAAACGGCTCAAGTAGGAGCGCGAGTTCACTTCGTATTTGCCGATGGTGATGATGTCCATGCCGTCGGAGACTTCCTGCCAGACGGTCTTGCTGCCGTCGAGACTGTCGCGCGACTGATCGACATACGCCAGTTCCACGGTTTCGCCGAAACGCAGTTCGCCGCTGTCGGGTTGCTCCTGTTTGGCGATCATGCGGAACAGTGTAGTCTTACCGGCGCCGTTCGGACCGATCACGCCGACGATGCCGCCGCGCGGCAATGTGAAGCTCAGGTCATCGATCAGCAGACGCTCGCCGAAAGCCTTGCGGACATGCTCCGCCTCCACCACCCGATCGCCGAGGCGCGGGCCGGGCGGGATGTACATTTCCTTGGTCTCGCTGCGCTTCTGGTATTCCTGCGAGGACAGTTCCTCAAAGCGAGCCAGGCGCGATTTGCTCTTGGCGTGACGACCTTTGGGCGCGGTGCGCACCCATTCCAGTTCGGCCTTGATGGCGCGTTGCCGCGAGGCCTCCTGCTTTTCTTCCATCGCCAGACGCTTGTCCTTCTGTTCCAGCCAAGAGGAGTAATTGCCTTCCCAGGGAATGCCGTGGCCGCGATCCAGTTCCAAAATCCAGCCGGCGACGTTGTCGAGGAAATAGCGGTCATGGGTGACGGCGACCACAGTGCCGGGGTATTCCTTTAAGAACCGTTCCAGCCAAGCGACCGATTCGGCGTCGAGATGGTTGGTCGGCTCGTCGAGCAGCAGCATGTCAGGCTTGGACAGCAGCAGCGTGCACAGCGCCACGCGACGCCGTTCGCCGCCGGAGAGTTTGGCAACAGCCGCATCCCAGGGCGGCAGTCGCAGCGCGTCGGCGGCCACTTCCAGGGTGCGATCCAGGTTGTGGCCGTCGCAGCTTTCGATCAGGGCTTCGAGGTCACCCTGTTCTTTGGCGAGCGCATCGAAATCGGCATCGGCGTTGGCGTATTCGGCATACACCGCATTGAGACGATCGAGCGCGTCTTTGATCGGCTTGACAGCCTGCTCGACGTTGCCACGCACGTCCTTGCTGTCATCGAGTTGCGGTTCCTGGGACAGGTAACCGATCTTGATGCCGGGCTGCGGGCGCGCCTCGCCAAGGATGTCGGTATCGACGCCGGCCATGATGCGCAGCAGCGTGGACTTGCCCGAGCCGTTCAGACCCAGCACGCCGATCTTGGCGCCGGGGAAGAACGACAGGGAGATGTCTTTGAGGATCTGACGCTTCGGCGGGACCACCTTGCCGACGCGGTTCATGGTGAAGATGTATTGGGCCATGGGGGTCGCTGTCGATGTCGCGGAACGGGGCGTTCATTATCTTTGAAATCAGCGCGTAATGCTATGCAGTTGAGGCCCGGCCTGTCTATTGAATGCGGCCTGGTCTGCGACTGACCGCGAATGAGTAGGACGGGATTTGCTGGGCGGAGGTTTTTAGCGCTCGTAGCGTGGACTTAATTGCGTAAGTGGCCTTGGCCGCGAACGATCCGGATACTCTCGGGATCGTTCGCGGGCACGCGCGCTTCTGCGGTAAAGGCAAGGGCCGAATCTGCCGCTACAGGAAGGCCACTAGCGGCTGTGTGCAAGTGTGGCCTGCGACTGCGCGGATCTCTGCGCGGGTAGTGAACATACAGGTGAGTGTAGATGGACAATGTTGAAGGCAATCCCGGCGCCTGGGTCTGTGATCTGTACAAACTCAGCCAGGCGATTGCCCAGCAGGCGGATCCTGCCAGGATACTTCAGGAGATACTGGAGAACATCGTTGACCGCTTCGATGCCGGCAGCGGCTGTCTGGCGATGGCTTCTGCAGGCGAGAGTGTCTTGACCATCGTCAGTGGCATAGCTCTTCCACCGATGGCATTCGGCCAGCCAATCCAGCCGGGGGAGGGCGTCATCGGCTGGGTCGCGCTGCACAAACAACCGCTGCTGCTCAACGGCGACCTGTCACAGGACCCGCGCTTTGCCACCCATGCCAGTAAGCGTACTTCGCCGCGACCTTGCTCCGCCATGTGCTGGCCGTTGCTGATCGAAGAACGTCTGGTCGGTGTGCTGTGTCTGAACCGCAAGTCGGAGGATCTGCCCTTCACCGACGTGGACATGGAACGTGTCGAGCTGTCAGTGGGCATGGTCACCGCGATCGTCGAGAGCGCCCGTCTGCACCAGGAACAGCAGCGGCGCATGGATGCGCTCGCCGAGGCCAATGTGCGCATGGTGCTGCTCAGTGAGGTGTTGAGTAAATTCCTGCGTCATGAATTGCAGGTTACAGGTCAGGATGGACTGCAGGACTTCTATCGTGAACTTCTCAGTGATGTCCGTACCATCGCCGAGGCCGAACACAGCGTTCTTGGAATCACTGGGGCCAATGGTCGGATAGGTGAGCTTATCGCGGTAGGCTCAGACGCTATCGTCAGCGCCGCGTTGGGCAGTTGTTCAACACTGCGCAGATTGATCGGGGAAGTTTCAAAGGATGGCAAGACACAGATACTGTTCCCGGTGAATGAACCGAATCTGCGGATATGCATGCCAGCAGCTTATCCGCCCATAGATTGCATTCTGGTGGTGCCGATGGTTTTACAGGGCAAGTGCTGCGGCGCCTTCACGGTGCTTGGCAAGCAGCATGGAGATAGTTTTAACGATAGCGATGAACTGAGTATCGGCTTGATAGCCAATAATCTGGCCATGCTGCTGCAGCGCATTGGCCTGATGAACAGCCTGACACAGAGCAGAGATGCGCTGGAGAAGGAGAAAGACGAACAGAAAGCGCTGGTCTGCAAACTTCAGGAGGCACAGAGTCAATTGCTGCAGTCCGAGAAGTTGGCCTCGATTGGTCAGTTGGCCGCGGGCGTGGCACACGAGATCAACAATCCGGTGGGTTATGTCGCCTCCAACCTCGGCAGCCTGGGGAAATACATCAGTGATCTGTTCACGCTTCTGGACGCCTATGAAACGGCGGAGCCGCTGCTGACGGCCCACCCGGAGACCCTCGTCGCCATACGCGCCGTGAAAGAACAGGTCGATATCGGTTTTCTCAAGCAGGATATCGAAGAGTTGGTGGGCGAGTCGCTGGAAGGCGTCAAGCGCGTCAAGCAGATCGTCCAGGATCTGAAGGATTTCTCGCATGTCGATCAGTCCGAATGGCAGTGGGCCGATCTGCACAAAGGCTTGGACAGTACGCTCAATGTGGCGCGCAACGAGATCAAGTACAAAGCCGAGGTCGTCAAGAATTTCGCTGATCTCCCGCAGGTGGAATGCCTGGCATCGCAGATCAACCAGGTTTTCATGAACCTGATGGTCAATGCCGCGCACGCCATCGAGGACCGCGGCGTGATCACGGTCAGTACCGGACGGGCGGGTGACGAGGTATGGGTGGAGGTCCGTGATAACGGCACAGGCATCCCGGCAGAAAATCTGAAGCGGATCTTTGATCCGTTCTTCACCACAAAACCTGTTGGCAAGGGTACAGGCCTGGGCCTGTCACTGGCCTATGGCATCATTCAGAAACACAACGGCCGCATCGAGGTCGAGAGTGAAGTCGGTAAAGGAACCTGTTTTCGCATCTGGCTGCCGATCGAACGTGCCAACAAGGATACTGAAGGTGTTCCACAACGGGTGCAGGGAGCGGCTTAAGTCATGAGTGCAATGGAAGCGAGTGTTGAGCAGTCTATGGCGCCATTCACGCTGCTGTTTGTCGACGACGAGGCGAACATTCTGTCCTCGCTACGGCGCCTGTTACGCCCGCTTGGTTACCGGATATTCATCGCCAATGGCGGCGCAGAGGGTTTGGCCGTGCTGGAGAAGGAGCATGTCGATCTGGTGATCTCCGACATGCGCATGCCGGAAATGGATGGAGCCACCTTCCTGGCCGAAGTGGCGAAGCGTTGGCCGGAAACCGTGCGCATTCTGCTCACCGGCTATTCGGACATGGCTTCGACCATCGAGGCGATCAACAAAGGCGGCATCTATCGATACCTGAGCAAGCCCTGGGAGGACAATGATCTGGTCCTGACAGTGCAGTCGGCGCTCAAGCAAAAGGGACTGGAGCGCGAGCGCGATCAGTTGCTGGAGCTAACGCGCAAACAGAATGAAGAGCTCAAGACGTTCAACGCCGAGTTGGAAAAACGCGTTGCGGCGCGCACCGCCGAGATCCAGCAGACCGCCGACATGCTCGACCTGGCCTACCAGGAATTGAACCGCAGTTATCAGACCGCCATTCCGGTATTCGCCAACCTGGTGGAGATGCGCGAAGGCAAGGGCTCGGGACATGGACGCCGCGTCGCGGAGATGGCCAAGGCACTGGCCTTGCACCTGGGCCTTGGCGACGATGCCGCCAAAGATATTTACTACGCCGGTCTGTTGCACGACATCGGCAAGATCGGCCTGCCGGACCGACTGGTCGACAAGCCGCTCACCAGCATGACGGCGGCTGACCGCGTGCTGGCCGAGAAACACCCGCAGATGGGCGAGTCGGCGTTGTTGGCCCTGGAACCTATGACGGGTGCGGCGCGTCTGATTCGCGCGCACCACGAGCGCTTCGACGGTCGTGGATTTCCCGACAAGCTGGTCGGCGAAAATATTCCCATTGGCGCGCGCATCCTGGCGGTGGTCAATGAATACGATGGTCTGCAGTGCGGCACGGTGCTGGATCAGAGGCTGACGATGGAATCTGCAGCGGGCTTTCTCAAAGAGAACAGTTTCAAACGTTATGACCCTCAGGTGGTGGAGGCATTCCTGAAGCTGCTGAAAGTCCGTGCGCAGAAATCCAGCGTCACACGGCAACAGGTTAACGTCGCCACCGGCGAGTTGCGTGCCGGCCAGGTCCTGGCGCGCGACCTGATCAATCACGACAACATCCTGCTGCTGACCAAGGGCTATCGCATGGCCGATGCGACGATCGCCAAGATCCGCGCCTATGAGGCCGATTGCGGCACCAGTCTGGAGATCTTTGTCTTTGCCGATGAAGGCAATGGAAAATGAACCGCATCATGCCGGACGCGATGATAATATTCGGCGCGCTTTACATTTAAAAGCGCCTAACAAAAAGAAGTCTCGCGCCGCCCTATCACTCCCTCTCCCTACGGGAGAGGGTTGGGGTGAGGGGGATCTAAAACGGTTTTGATGTCATTGATGCCCTCACCCTGGCCCTCTCCCGAAGGGAGAGGGGATTCATTCTGTTAGACTCTACTAAGGACTATGCGATTTCCGCGCGTATGCGCACCCTGCACAATGTCACCCTGCGTCTGGTGTAAACTTGCCCCGCTCAACTCTGAGAAAGACTGACAGCCATGCAGACCCCGGTTTGTCTTTACCACGGCGTCGAACTCGGACGTTACAGTTTCGGTGATACGCATCCCTTTGGTCCACGGCGCCTGGGCGCGTTTTGGGATGAGGTGCAGCGTCAGGGTTTGGATCGCCAGGTGTGCGTGTGCGCACCAGTGACGGCGGTGCAGGCGGCGATCGAACGCTTCCACACGCCTGAGTATGTCGCACGTGTCAAAGCGCAATCCAAGCACGGCGTGGGTTATCTTGATTCTGGCGATACGCCCGCCTTCATCGGGGTGTATGAAGCGGCCAGTACCGTGGTGGGAACGACGCTCGATGCCGTGGCGCGGATCCTGCGCGGCGAGTGCCGCCGCGCCTTTGTGCCGATCGCCGGTCTGCATCATGCGCGCCGCGACAGTGCCGCCGGGTTCTGTGTGTTCAATGATTGCGGCGTGGCCATCGAAACGCTGCGCGCCGAGTATGGCGTGCGACGCATCGCCTATGTCGATATCGATGCGCATCACGGCGACGGTGTGTTCTACGCCTTCGAGGATGATCCCGATCTGATCTTCGCCGACCTGCATGAGGATGGCCGTTATCTGTATCCGGGGACCGGCCGCGCTGAGGAAACCGGTCAGGGTGCCGCCACGGGCAGCAAACTCAACATCCCCATGCCACCCGGCGCCGACGATGCGCAGTTCCTGCGCCAGTGGCCGCGCGTTGAGGCATTGCTGCGCGCCGCGCGGCCGGAATTCATAATGCTGCAATGCGGTGCCGACAGTTTGGCCGGCGATCCGATCACCCACATGGCTTACAGCGCCGCCAGCCACGCCCATGCTGCCGCAAGTTTGTGTCGTTTGGCGGAGGAGTCTTGCCAGGGTCGCCTGCTGGCGCTCGGTGGCGGCGGGTATAACCTCGACAATATTGCTGCGGCATGGACCGCGGTACTGCGTGCCCTGATTGAAACCTGATCATCGGTCTTACCGTTTCGAATTTACACGCTCATTCTCACCATTAAGACAAACTCGTAGGGGCGG
>JBGPWJ010000102.1:0-8974 GCA_041492115.1 Gammaproteobacteria bacterium | reverse complement strand
TAATCCTTAATAGTACAGTGCATTTCCGGCGAGAGCGCACTCCGAACGGGCGGGTCTGAGACCCGCCCTTGCAATTCAATCAGTCACTCTGCGCCAAGCACGACGACAGCCAAGCTCCGATAGCCCGCAGCTCCGGCAGACACACCGAATGCGCCATCGGGTATTCCTGCCAACTCACCGCATAGCCCAGACGCGTCAGCGTATCGCGCGTGAGTTGCGCCAGCGGCAGCGGCACCACGGTATCGTCGCGGCCATGACCGATGAAAACCGCTACGTGGGCATTGGCGCTGTGCGCCTCGGCGGTCAGTGTCTCGGCGAGCGGCAGATAGCTCGATAATGCCATGATGCCCGCAAGACGTTCCGGAAAGCGCAGACCGGTATGCAAGGCGATCGCCCCACCCTGCGAGAAGCCGCCCAGCACGATGCGCGACGCCGGCACGCCGCGCGTCTGCTCACGCGCAATCAGCGCACGCACGGCCTGCGCCGAGGCCTGGATTCCGTCCGCATCCTGCGCCTGTGACAGATCCAGTGTGGCGATGTCATACCAGGCGCGCATCACAGAGCCGCCGTTGATGGTCACCGGCCGCGGCGGCGCATGCGGGAAGATAAAACGCACGCCGAGCGTTGCCGGCAGCGCCAGTTCCGGCACGATGCCGGCGAAGTCATTGCCATCGGCGCCCAGTCCGTGCAGCCAGATGACACTGCCCTGCACCGGTTCGCGGGTGGTCATTTCGATGGCGCGCAGGAGAGGTTCAGGCATGGTGGGCATTATGCCTGATCGTCATCTTCTCACAATGGAAGACGTGCCCGGTCGGACAGCATAGGTTTCGACGCCGCGCCGGTTTATACTGCCCCGGCAGCCAACCACCCGGGTCATCACATGCACACTGCCGCTATAAAATCCGCCATCTGGTTGTTAATTGCCGCGCTCGCCAGTGTCGCGCTGCTGGCCGGTTGCGGCCAGAAGGGCCCACTGTACCTGCCCGACGACAGCGCGCAGGCACAGAAAAAGCAATCCGCCGGCACGCCGACCGCGCCTTGAGCATGGATACCTTTCCGCTCCGCGACGGGCAGTTGTACGCGGAAGACGTGCCGCTGACCGAGATCGCCGCCCAGTTCGGCACGCCCTGCTATGTCTACTCGCGCGCCGCCATCGAGCAGCAATATCGCGCCTTCGATACCGCCTTCGGCGCGCGCGCGCACCGCGTCTGCTATGCGGTCAAGGCCAATTCCAATCTTGCCGTACTCAATCTCCTGGCGCGCCTCGGCGCCGGCTTCGATATCGTCTCGGGCGGCGAACTGGAACGCGTGCTACGCGCCGGCGGTGATGCGGCGTGCGTAGTGTTCTCCGGGGTGGGCAAGAGCACTGAGGAGATGCGCCGCGCCCTGACGCTCGGCATCGCCTGCTTCAACGTCGAGTCCGAAGCCGAGCTGACGCGACTCAACACCGTCGCCGGCGAACTCGGCAAGCGCGCGCCGGTGTCGCTACGCGTCAATCCGGACGTCGATGCCCAGACCCATCCGTACATCTCCACCGGCCTGAAGGACAACAAGTTCGGCATCGACATCCGCGCCGCACTGGCCGTCTACGAACACGCCGCGCTGCTGCCGCATATTGAAGTCGTCGGTGTCGATTGTCACATCGGTTCACAGCTCACCGAGCTGGCGCCCTTCGGCGATGCCATGCAGCGCGTGCTGGAACTGGTCGACGCGCTGAACGCGCGCGGCATCACGCTGCGCCACATCGATTGCGGCGGCGGCATCGGCATCCGTTACCGCGACGAACAGCCGCCGACACCGGCCGAGTATGTCACCGCGCTGTGCACGGCTCTGGCGGGACGCGCTGAGGAGATCATGATCGAACCGGGCCGCGCCATCGTCGGCAATGCCGGTGTGCTACTGACCCGCGTCGAATACCTCAAGCTCAACTCACATAAAAATTTCGCCGTGGTCGACGCAGCGATGAACGATCTGCTCCGCCCGGCACTGTACGATGCCTGGATGGCGATCACGCCCGTACAGGCCGATACGCACGCCGCGCGCGTCTATGATGTGGTCGGTCCGGTATGCGAGACCGGCGATTTCCTCGGCAAGGACCGCCTGCTCGCCATCGCCGCCGGCGATCTGCTCGCGGTGCGCTCGGCGGGCGCCTATGGATTTTCCATGAGCTCCAATTACAACACCCGGCCGCGTCCCGCCGAGGTGATGGTGGACGGCGACCGCACTCACCTGATACGCCGCCGCGAAACCCTCGATGAGCTGCTGGCCGGTGAAGCGCCGCTGCCATCACTGTAGCCCGCATGAGCGCAGCGTAATGCGGGTAAGGCGCTGATATCGACCATGCAACGCCGCCCCGAACCCGAACTGATGGACGATGCCGTGCAGGCACGCGCCTACGCGGCAGCGGATTTCGAGCAGCCGCACAGCCAGTTCATCGTGCAGTTCCAGCGCTGCTTTCCTGAGCTGCCGCTGCTCGGCTGCGTACTCGATCTCGGTTGCGGCCCGTGCGACATCACGCGGCGTTTTGCCCTCGCCTATCCCGATTGCACACTGCACGCCATCGACGGTGCCACGCACATGCTCAAGCTCGGCGCGGAGATGCTCTGCCGCACCGGACTTGCAGCGCGCATCACACTGGTACAGGCACGACTGCCGGATGAAGCACTGCCGCGGGCCAGCTATGACGCGGTGATCAGCAATTCCCTGCTGCATCATCTCGATGATCCCCAGGTTCTGTGGCACAGTATCATGCATTATGCCCGACCTGGCGCGCCGGTCTTTATCATGGATCTGTCACGCCCTGACAGCACGGCGGAGGCCCGGGCGCTGATGGAACAGTACGCCGCCGGGGAGCCCGAGATACTGCGCCAGGACTTTTACAATTCCCTGTGCGCGGCCTATCGCAGCGAGGAAATGGCCGCGCAACTGAAGACGGCGGGTCTCAGCCATCTCAGCATCGAAACCATCAGCGACCGCCACTTCATCGTGTATGGGTTCATGCCGATACCATAGAGGCGGGGTTAAAACATCTTCGCCCCACCCCGTCATTGCTTGCAAAATCGCCCCACCCCGGTACTCTTGCGCAATGCGCCTCCACTTCACCAAGATGCATGGCCTGGGCAATGACTTCGTGCTCATCGACGCCACGCAGCAAGCCATCGTGCTGACACCCGAACAGGTGCGTCTGCTGGCCGACCGGCGTTATGGCGTGGGCTGCGACCAGGTATTGATCGTCGAACCGGCGCACGACGCCGGCGCCGATTTTCATTACCGCATCTACAATGCCGACGGCGGCGAGGTCGAGCAGTGCGGCAACGGCGCGCGCTGCTTCGCGCGTTATGTGCGCGAGGCCGGCCTCAGCGACAAGCCGGTGCTCAGCGTGGAAACCAGCGCCGGCCTGATCCGGTTGCATACGGAAACGGACGGCCAGGTCACCGTCGACATGGGCGTGCCGCGACTGGAACCTGCGGATATTCCCTTCGACGCCCCGGCACGCGCCATGCGCTACCATCTCGATGTCGAGGGTACGATGCTCGAAATCGGCGCGGTCTCCATGGGCAATCCGCACGCCGTGCTGCGCGTCGACAACGTCGACAGCGCGCCGGTGGCGACACTTGGTCCGCGCATCGAGTCGCATCCGCGTTTTCCGCAGCGCGTCAATGCCGGCTTCATGCAGGTGCTGACGCGCGATCACATCCGTCTGCGCGTTTACGAACGCGGCGCCGGCGAGACCCTGGCCTGCGGCACCGGCGCCTGCGCGGCGGCGGTGGCGGGTCGCGTGCAAGGCCTGCTCGATAACCGTGTCAGCGTGGACTTACCCGGCGGGCAACTTGTGATAAGCTGGGTGGGCGAAGGCGAATCCGTATTCATGACCGGACCGGCCAGCCGCGTGTTTGAGGGTACTATCGACATATGAAAATACAAGCCCACTCCGAAGCCATCACTGACACAGAACAGGAACGCGGCGTCGCCGACTACCTGCGCAGCCATCCGGAATTTTTCACCACGCATCAGAATCTGCTGCTCAACCTCACGGTGCCGCATCACGCCGGTGGCGCCGTGTCGCTGGTCGAGCGCCAGGTCGGCATGCTGCGCGAGCAGAACCGCGACTTCAAAGACAAGCTGCTGGAACTGGTGAACGTGGCTCGCGACAACGATCACCTGTCGCAGCGCCTACATCGATTGACGCTGGCGCTCATGGAAGCGCGTTGCCTGACTGACGTGTTGCACACCCTCGACGACAAACTGCGCACCGAATTTCAGGCCGACGTGGTGCGCGTGCGTCTGTTCGAAGACTGTCTGACCACGCCACTCGATGACAATCAACAGACTCTGCGCCGCGACGACCCGGCCCTGGAATCGTTCAGCGGCATGATCCGCCTGCGCCGGCCGCAGTGCGGCACGCTCAAGCCTGAACAGATCAATCACCTGTTCGGCGAACACGCCGCCGCCGTCGCCTCCGCCGTGCTGGTACCGCTCGGCGGCGCCAACAGCTATGGTCTGCTCGCGGTCGGCAGTCGCGACCCACAGCGCTTCCGCGCGGGTCTTGGCAAGGTCTTCCTGACCAATCTCGGCGAACTGGCCAGCGCCGCGTTGCGGCCTTATCTGGCCCCCGACAGCAGCGCCTGAGTCATGCCCCCGGGCGCTACGCCCACCCTGCCCGACAGCGCGCTGATCTGGATCACGCGCTTCATCGATCACCTGCGGAACGAAAGACGTTACTCGCCCCACACCCTGAAGAATTACCGGCGCGACCTCAACGTGCTCGCCGCCTGGTGCGCAACGCAAACCGTGACCCAGTGGCGCGATCTCGATGTACACCGACTGCGGGCCTTCACCGCCGCGCGCCATCGCGCCGGCCTCGCCGGTCGCAGTCTGCAACGCGAACTGTCCGCCGTGCGTTCATTCTTCAATTACCTGCTGCGCGAAGGCCAGCTCAGCCACAACCCCGCGCAATCGGTCAGCGCGCCGCGCAGTCCGCGTACTCTGCCGCACACCCTGGATGCCGACCAGGTCGGCCGGCTGCTCGACTTCGATGCCGACACACCGCTCGCGCGGCGCGATCGCGCCATCATGGAATTGTTTTATTCCTCCGGCCTGCGGCTCGCCGAACTGCTGGCGCTGGAGCTTGGCGACATTGATCTGAAAGACGCCACGGTGCGCGTCACCGGCAAAGGCAACAAGACTCGCGTCGTGCCGATAGGGCGACAGGCGCGCGGCGCTTTGCAGGATTGGCTCAAGGCACGCGCCGCAATGACCGCGCCGGAACAGAGCGCGCTGTTCATCGCCCGCAACGGCACGCGCCTGCATGCACGCAGCGTGCAGCAGCGTTTACGGCAATGGGCACTGAAACGCGGACTCGACACCCGCGTGCACCCGCACCTGCTGCGTCACTCCTTCGCCAGTCATCTGCTGGAATCCTCCGGCGACCTGCGCGCCGTGCAGGAACTGCTTGGCCACGCCGACATCAGCACCACGCAGATCTACACCCACCTCGATTTCCAGCACCTCGCCAAGATTTATGACGCCGCGCATCCGCGTGCCAAGCGCAAGACCAAGTCGCCGTAAGGGCGGCGGCAAGCGCGCGACTCACTTGCGCACGCTGCAAATCTACACATGCGGGAAAGCGGGATTGTGTGCGACTTCCCAGAGGAATCCATCGAGGTCCGTGAAATAGCCGGAGTAGCCGCCCCAGTCAGTTGGCTGCCCCGGCTTCACAACAGTCGCGCCAAATGCGGCGACGTGCGCCAGCAGACCATCCACCTCGGCCGGAGAGCGCACATTGTGGGCCAGGGAAAAACCGGCAAACCCAGTGCCCTGTGCTGGCAAGCCGGCATCGGCCGCCAGACTTTCCCGCGGCCACAGCGCGAGCCAGAGCCTGCCGAGTTCGAAGAAGGTGATCGAGGGCGGCGTCTTGAGCCTGGGCAGGCCAAGACACTCTTCGTAGAAGCGCGTGGCTCTTGCAAGATCGGCAACGCCGAGTGTGATGAGGCTGATGCGTGGCTCCATTTATTGCTCCTGTTACGATGCCCGCATCAACCGCGCCTGCACCAGCGCGATCTTCATGGCATCTTCGTCAATGATCTCGGGGATCATGGGGTAAGGATCGAGAAGTTTCTCCGGTTGCCGGCAAGCGGCCTGTTCCAGGCGCAGGCGCGTGGCGCGTGTCAGTGGTTGGTGGGCAAGCAGTTGCGCGGCGCTCCAGTCGTGGTATTCGCTGATCAGGCGCGCGTCCTGCGCATTGTCCCAATGCTCATCGACCAGCAGTTCCGGGAAGGCCGTGCGCGGCAGCGTTTGTCCGATCTGCGCAGCGGCGACGCGTAATCCGCCGTGACCGGTGCCGCTGCCATCGGGGTGGCGCTCGAACCACTGCGCGCTCGGCAGTGGGCGTGCGGCATTGTTGACCAGACGCTCCAGCACATCGCGATGCCGCAGCGGGTGCGCGGACGGGTGACGCTGGGCCTCCAGCGGCTTGAGGGATTGCGCGACGAAGCTGTTGTTCTCGAGCAGAAACGGATACCAGCTCGGATCTTCGATCTTGCTCATTTCACGTTCCCAGCGCCGCGTCTTGAGCAACGCCAGCGGCTGCCCGGTCTCCTTGCGCAGCAACCACAGCTCAAAATGATCGCGCATCGGGAAAGGAATCTCGGGATGATGGCGCAAGACGGTGTTGATGTCACCGCTGTTCACGGCCGGCGTGTCATTTTCGTAATCGTCCCAGATGCCGGTGAGACGATAGCGGCCGTAGGCATTGACACTGCGCACCTGCCATTTTTTTCCTGTGGTGGAATAGGCGCAGGCCGTGCCCACGTCGATCACCTGGACTACGCCCAGGTAGGGACTCAAGCGACGCAGGCTGTAGTACTCGGCCATCGGGTCTCGGAGTGTGCGGGTTCAGGCAATGTTGAGCCTGATGCGTGCCCTGGTCAATACAGCTTAACCGGGTGCTTCGTTATGCCGCATCGACCGGCAAGGTTGGTATCAACCAGCTGTTGCCTGAACTTGCCACCAACACCTCCGCCGCTTCCGGGCCCCAGGAACCGGCGGCATAATTGGGAAAGTCCGGTGCCACGTTGTTGGCCCAGGCCTCCAGCACCGGCATCAACACACGCCACGCCGCTTCCACCTGATCGGCGCGCATGAACAATGTCTGATCACCGCACAGCACATCCCACAACAGCGTCTCATAAGCATCCGGCGATTGCACCTTGAAGGCCTGGCTGTAACTGAAGCGCATATCGACGAGACGCAGTCGCAATTGCGCGCCGGGTTCCTTGGCCATGAACTTGAGCACGATACCCTGCTCGGGTAGCATCTGTATCACCAAGCGCGCCGGCTGTGCATTGAGTCCGCTGGATGCAGGAAATGCGCGGTGCGGCACGTCACGGAACCGCACCGAGATTTCCCAGACAGCGGCGCTCATGCGCTTGCCGGTGCGCATGTAAAAAGGCACGTCCTGCCAGCGCCAGTTGTCGACATACAGCTTGAGCGCCGCATAGGTCTCGGCATTGGATCGCGGAGCAACGCCGGGTTCCTCGCGGTAGCCCGGCCTCTTCACGCCTTCGATCCAGCCCGCGCCGTACTGGCCGCGCGCGGCGAATTCACCGACGGCATCGCGCGGAATCGGCCGTAGCGCCCGCAGCACATCGAGCTTCTTGTTGCGGATGTCGTCGGCATCGTAGGACACCGGCGGCTCCATGGCGACGATGCACAGCAACTGGAACAGATGATTCTGCACCATGTCGCGCAACGCGCCGGCGTGTTCGTAGTAACCGGCGCGCCCCTCGACACCGAGCGTTTCGGCCACGGTGATGGCGACGTGATCGATGTAGCGCCGGTTCCAGATCGGTTCAAAGATCGGATTGGCGAAACGCATGGCGAGGATGTTCTGCACGGTCTCTTTGCCGAGGAAATGATCGATGCGGTAGATCTGCCGCTCCTCGAAGTTCGCGCACAATGTATTATTGATGCTGCGGAATGATTCCAGATCATTGCCGAGCGGTTTCTCGACCACGATGCGCGTCTGTTCGCGCGGTTCAGCAAGGCCGGCCTTGCCGAGGCCATTGGCGATTGTTGCGAACAGCGCTGGCGGCACGGCCAGATAGAATACGCGAACGGCGGGCCGCGACCACGCCGCTTCCAATTCCTTGAGGTGTGCGCCGAGTTGCAGCATGCCTTCCACGACTGTCACATCGACTTTTTGATAACGGATGCGCGCCGCGAATGCCTGCCAATCCGCCGGCACGGGCATGCCTCGTCGCGAGAATTGCGCGACACTTTCCTGGTAATGCGCGGCCAGCGCCGCATCGTCCATGTCCTTCCGATCCAGACCGAGCAGCAGGAATTGTTCCGGCAACTGGTGATCGATAAACAGATTGAACAACGCCGGGACAATCAGCCGTTGCGCCAGATCGCCCCCGGCCCCGAACAGCACGAAGCTGGTGGTGAGATTGCGGATGTCGGTTTCCAGCATGCTCATCTCCTTGATATGAACCGTTGTGTGCGGCTGATTGGTGGCAGTGCAAAAGGTAGATCGGCGGCGGCGCGGGAAGTTCCTTTTTGTGCAGTGGACAACGGCGAGTGTTATTTACTGTCCCGCGCAGTCTGCGCCTCGACATGGAAGTGGTGCAGCAGGCGATGCATCGCGGGTGTGAACAGTACCCCGGCCGCGACCAGGAATATCAAACCGGAGAACAACGCGTAACAGCCGGCGAACAGTTTCCCGGCCGTACTGTGCACTTCATTGACCGGACCCATGCCACCGAGGATCATCGCGGCGTTCAGAAAAGAATCCAGCCAGGACAAGTGCTCGAACTGATGGTAACCGAGCATACCGGCGCCGAGGGCCATCATCACGATCAGCATTGCACCGGCAGCGTAACGGAGCACACGGCCAATGAAGTCGCGTCGCGGCAGCAAGGGCTGGCCGCGATGTTCCAGCGTGGTGAAGCGTGTATATCTTTTATTGGTCATT